>JBIKWS010000442.1:0-4173 GCA_044356195.1 Cyanophyceae cyanobacterium | reverse complement strand
AGCCACTTTCAACCCTCCCACTTATACCCACTTTTTAGCCTCTTCCACCCGACGCACAGATCCACCTCTAGCCCACTCCGCTCCCCTGTGCTTCCCTTCCCCCGCCGTGCTGGTTTCCGAATTCGATTTTCACCTGCCGCCGGAGCTGATCGCGCAACATCCGGCTCCTGAGAGGGATGCGTCCCGACTTCTGGTCCTCGACCGGTCGTCCGGCTCCCGATCCTTCACCCATTTCAGCTCCCTCCTCGACCACCTCCACCCCGGCGATCTCCTCGTCTTCAACGACGCCAAGGTCATCCCCGCCCGACTCCGGGGGCGAAAAGTGGACGGGAGTGGCGCGATCGGCGGTGCGGTCGAAATCCTCCTCCTCGAGGAATCCGCGCCCCGGATCTGGTGGACCCTCCTGCGCCCCGGAAAACGGGTCCGCCCCGGCACCCGCCTCCACTTTGGTCCCCCTTCCGCCCCACTTCCGGCCACTGTCCTGGCCAAGAATGAGGAGGGACATTGCCAACTGGGCTTCGAAGGGGACGTCCTCGACTTCGCCGCCCTCCACGGCGAACTGCCCCTGCCCCCCTACATCGAGCGTCCCGAAGGGCCAACCCCGGACGCCGACCGTGAGCGATACCAGACGGTCTACGCCCGGAACCCCGGGTCCGTGGCCGCGCCCACGGCGGGGCTGCACTTCACCCCGCGCATCCTTCATGAACTCCAGGCCCGGGGCGTCGAAACCGCGCATCTCACCCTGCATGTCGGCGCCGGAACCTTCCTGCCGGTGAAGGCCGACCGCATCGCCGACCACCGGATGCACGAGGAACGCTTCTCCCTCCCCCCCGAGACGGCCGCAGCCATCAACCGGAGCAAGGCCGCCGGACGCCGTGTCATCGCCATCGGCACCACCACCGCCCGGGTCCTGGAATCCGTGGCCCGGGGGTTCAGCGGCGGAATGTGGGGCGAGGTTCCTGATGCCGACGCTCCCGCCGCGTTCCAAGCGCTGCCCACCGTCGAGGCCGGACGCACCCGGATCTTCCTGCACCCGCCGTGCCGGTTCCGGGTGCTGGACGGGTTACTTACCAACTTCCACCTCCCCCAGAGCACCCTGCTCATGCTCGTCAGCGCCTTCGCCGCCCCCGGCGAACCCGACCTGGGCCGTCGGCGCATGCTCGAAACCTATCAGGCCGCGGTCGAAGCGCGCTTCCGCTTCTTCAGCTACGGCGACGCCATGCTCCTCCTATGAGCCCGCGTCCGTTCGTGCGCCTCAACATGGCGATGACCGCCGACGGGAAGATCGCCACCTCCACCCGGTCGGTACACACCTTCGGCAGCCCCCGGGACGCACGCCACCTCTACGAACTCCGAGCCAGCTCCGACGCCATCCTCTGCGGGGCCCGCACCGTGGAGGAAACCAACGCCACCCTCGGCAACGGGGGCGAATCCTTCCGACGCCTCCGCCTCCGCAATGGGCGCGCCGAACATCCGGTGCGCGTCATCGTCAGCGGATCCGGCTCGTTCTCGACGGAAGCCCGGATCTGGAGTCACCGGTTCTCCCCGATCCACGTGTGGACCGGACCCACCGTGACCGCCGCACGCCGCCAAGCCCTCCAGTCCTGCGCCGACGTGGTCTGGACTTCGCCAACCGACCCGATCGACCTCGCCGCCGGCCTCGCCCAACTGGCGCAGGCCCACGGCATCCGCGATGTCATCGTGGAAGGCGGCGGCCAGTTGAACGACGCCCTCTTCCGCGCGCACCTGATCGACGAGCTCCACCTCACACTCTGCCCCCGCATCTTCGGCGGCCGCACCGCCCCGACCATCAGCGATGGCACCGGCATCGAACACCTCACCGAAGCCCCCGGGTTCACCCTGAAATCCCTGCGCCGCCACGGCGACGAAGTGTTCCTTGTGTATTCCCGGGGCACCTCCCTTCCAACTTGAAACTCCCCGCCCCTCTCCCCCTCCCCGGGCATCGTCACGCGATTGCCGGCGTGGCACGCTCCGCCGCATGTCTTCCCCGATGTGGCGGTGGTTTGCCGTCCTGCTGATCCTCACCGCCGGCCTGCGCGGGTCCGCGGCCGCTCCGATCCCTCCGGCTCCCGCCCCAGCCTCCCAACCCCTCTCCCCCCGCGAATCCCTCGCCCGCATCCACGTGCCCGCCGGATTCGCCGTCGACCTCGTCGCCGCGGAACCCCTCGTGCTCGACCCCGTCGCGATCGACTGGGACGTCGACGGCAACCTCTGGGTCGTGGAGATGGCCGATTATCCCATGGGCCTCGACGGCCGCGGCAAACCCGGTGGCCGGGTCCGGATCCTCCGGGACACCGACAACGACGGTCGCCCCGACGAATCCGCGATCTTCGCCGAAGGCCTGAGCTTCCCCACCGGCCTCATCACGTGGCGCGATGGCGTCATCGTCACCGCAGCGCCCGAGATCCTCTGGCTGCGGGACACCGACGGCGACGGCAAGGCCGACCAACGGACCGTCCTTGTCAGCGGCCTCCTCGAAGGAAACCAGCAACTCCGCGCCAACGGCCTCCGCTGGGGACTCGACGGGTGGATCTACTGCGCCGCTGGCGGACATCACATCGGCCACGGTGCCGGCAACCGCCTCCGCACCCGCAAGGGCGAGTTCGCCGTTGGCAGCCGCGACTTCCGCTTCCAACCCGACACCGGCGAACTGGAACCCGAAAGCGGACCTTCCCAGTTCGGGCGCAACCGCGACGACTGGGGAAACTGGTTTGGAACCCAGAACATCCGCCCGCTCTGGCACTATGTCCTTTCCGACCGTTACCTCCGCCGCAACCCGCATGTTCCATCGCCCGATCCCACGCACCTCGTGGTGACGCCGCTGAGTCCCGTCGTGTATCCCGCGAGCCGGGCCGAGAAGCGTTACCACAGCTTCAACGAGGCCGGACACTTCACGTCCGCCTGCGCCGGCACGCCATACCTGGACGACCTCCTTTTCGGTCCCTCCCGCGACACCCTGCAGGCCTTCACCTGCGAACCCTTCCACAACCTCGTCCAGCGGAACGTCGTCACCGAATCCGGCGTCAGCTTCACCGCCACCCACGATCGCCTCGGCAGCCCCTACGATTTCTTCGCCTCCGAAGACCGCTGGTGCCGACCCGTCATGACGCGCACCGGACCGGATGGCGCCCTCTGGGTCGTCGACATGTACCGCTACATGATCGAACACCCCGACTGGCTGCCCGAAAAGGGCAAGGCCGACCTGCTGCCCCACTACCGTCTCGGCGAGGACCGCGGCCGGCTCTACCGGATCCATCCCGTCGGCAAGCCGCCCCGCCCCACGACTCCGCTGGCGTCGCTCTCTGCCGCGGCACTCGTGGACAGCCTCCGATCCCCGAACGGCTGGACGCGCGACAAGGCCCATCAACTCCTCCTCTGGAAGCCCAGCCCCGCCACGTTCCAACCCTTGGAGAAGCTCGCCGCCGGCGGCCCAGACGTCCCGGCGGTCGCGAGGCTCCACGCCCTCTGGATCCTCGAAACGCTCGGCCGCGCGAACCCTTCAGCAATCGCCTCCGCCCTCACCGCACCCGAGCCCGGCCTCCGCATCAACGCCCTGATCCTCGCCGAACAGCACCCGACCCTCGTCACCTTCGCCGCCCCGCTCATTGACGATCCCTCCCCGCGTGTCCGTCTCCAACTGGCGTGCACGCTCGGCCAATGGGATTCGGCTGAAGCCGGCCAACTCCTCGCCCGACTCGCCCTGCGCGACCACGCCGAACCCTTTCTCCGCGCCGCCGTCCTGAGCTCCGCCATTCCGCACGCCAACGCCCTTGCCACCGCCGTCGCCCACGGTTCCACCGCAGAGCGCGACGCCTACGCCGAAGGCCTCACTCGGATGGCACTCGGCCTCGGCCAGCGCGACATGCTCGCGCGCCTCCTCCAGCCCGTGCTTGGCTCAACGAACGAAGGCTTCACCTCAATCCAGGTCCGCGAAGCCACCCGTTTCCTCAACCTGCTCGCCCTCCGTCAGGTCACACCCGAAAGCCTTCAACAACCTTCCGACCTCCTCGCACGGACCCTCGAAGGCCTGACCCGCATGGCCGCCTGGGCGCGTCGTGCCACGAATCCGCAAACGCCCGGGATCGTCACGGACACCCGGATCGCCGCCGGCACCGTCCTTGCACGCCACCAGCCCTCCCAGGCCGACGCCAT
>JBIKWS010000441.1:0-4183 GCA_044356195.1 Cyanophyceae cyanobacterium | reverse complement strand
ACGGCCGTCTCGATCGTGAACCACCCCGGAACCCTCGGGTATGGATTCGTCCGCCGCGTCCCCAACGATCAACTCGCCGCCTACCAGGCCCAACTGCGGCCCGAATTGCCCACCGTCTTCCAGTTCCCACCGCCCGCCCGCACCTCCAACCACTTCATCGTTGAGATCATCGAACCCGCCCAGCGCAACGCCGCCGCGCTGGCGCTCGATCTCGCCGCCGACCCCGCTGCGCGCGACGCCCTCACCCGCTCCATCGAACTCAACGCACCCACGCTCAGCGCACCGCTCCGCCTCCCCCAGGACAACCGGAAGTCCATCGGGTTCCTCCTCGTCCATCCCATCTACCGCCGCTCGCTTCCCATCAATACCCCGCAGGAACGCTGGGCCGCCCTCATCGGCTGGTCGTTCGCACCGCTCCGCATCGATGAACTGATGTCGGGAATCGCCGAGGTCACCGGCCATCAGCTCGACCTGGAGGTCTTCGATGGCGAACAGGCCGAGCGCGACCGCCTTCTCTTTGACGCCGACGGCCATCTCCTCGCCCGCAACGACCGCCGCGTTGACACCGTGGCCTTCAGCGGTCGGCGCCATCACCGTTCGCTCTCCATCCATCCCGGCAGCCGTCCCTGGGTCCTCTCCCTTTCCACCACCCCGACCTTCAACGCCTCGGGCGACAGCCATCTCGCCACCCTCGTCCTTGGCAGCGGACTGGTCGTCAGCCTGCTCGCGTCGATGCTGGCCTGGTCCCTCGGCAGCTCCCGTACCCGCGCCATCAACCTCGCGGGCGAGATGACCAGCGACCTCCGCCACGAGGTCATCGAACGTCAGGACGCCGAACGGTCCCTCCGCCAACTCACCCGGCTCCAGGCCGCGATCTTCGATTCCGCCGCCCATGGGATCATCGTCACCGATCCCCGCGGCATCCTCCAGCAACTCAATCCCGCCGCAGAAGCCCTCCTCGGCACCCGCCTCCAAAACCTGCACGGGACCACTTCCCTCGACTTCTTCCTCGATCCCGCCGAACTCCAGGCCCGCGCCCGCGATTTCTCCCGCGCCCTCGGTTCCCCCATCCAGGCCGGCTTCGACACCCTTTCCGCCAACGCCGTTGCCGGCCGCCCCAACGAACACGAGTGGACCCTGGTCCGTCGCGACCGCGAACGCCGTCGTGTCCTCCTCGCCATCACCACGCTGACCGACGACCGCGGTGCCATCACCGGATTCCTCGCCCTGGCCGCCGATGTCACCGCCCGGCGCGCCGCCGAGAAACGGCTCCAGACCTTCGTCGAGCATGCACCGGCCGCCGTCGCCATGCTCGACCGCGACCTGCGCTACATCGCCACCAGCCGGCGCTGGCTCACCGAGTACGGCATCCCCAACCAGGAAATCACCGGACGCCTTCACTACGACGTCTTCCCCAACCTGCCCGAGTCGTGGCGCGCCATCCACCAACGCTGCCTCGCCGGCGCAGTCGAAACGTCCGACGTCGACTCCTGGCGCCCGCCCGGATGGGATCACGACCAGTTCCTCCGCTGGGAAATCCGTCCCTGGTACGACGCCTCCGGAGCCGTCGGGGGCCTGGTGATGTTCACCCAGGACATCACCATCGAACACCTCCGCGAGCAGGAACTCGTCCGCCTCCGCAACGCCGCCGAGGCCGCCAGCCGCGCCAAGAGCGAGTTCCTCGCCACCATGAGCCACGAAATCCGGACGCCCATGAATGGCGTCATCGGGTTCACCACCCTCCTCGCCGACACGCCCCTCAACGAGGAACAACGCGACTTCGTCCAGACCATCCACTCCTCCGGTCAGAACCTCCTCAACCTCATCAACGACATCCTCGACTACTCCAAGATCGAGGCCGGCCGCATCACTCTTGAATCGATCCCCTACGACCTCGCCGAGACCGCCGCCGAATGCGTCGAACTCCTCCACAACCAGGCCGAAGCCAAGGGTCTCGACCTCAACCTGTGCATCCACCCGCTCGCTCCCCGGCACCTCACCGGCGACCCCAGCCGCGTCCGCCAGGTCCTCCTCAACCTCCTCGGGAACGCCCTCAAGTTCACCTCCCACGGCCATGTCACCGTCCGCATTTCCGGCATCCTCCGCCCCGGCGACACCAGCGCCTCCGCCGCGCGCATCGACGTGATCGACTCCGGCATCGGCATCCCCACCGACAAGCTCGACCTCCTCTTCCACAAGTTCAGCCAGACCGATTCCTCCACCTCGCGCCGCTTCGGCGGCACCGGACTCGGCCTCGCGATCAGTCGGCAGCTCGTCGAACTCATGGGCGGCACCATCGAGGTGGAAAGTCTTCCCGGCCGTGGCTCCGCCTTCCATTTCACCGTCCCCGTTGTTTCCGCCGGCCCCAACCCTGCCGATCTGCCCGTCGAACCATCCCCGCTTCCCAATGAAGGTCGCGTCCTGATCGTTGGCAGCTCCCCAGCCGAGGTCGAAGCCCTGTCCTTCGCCCTCGACACCTGGAAAATCCAGCACGCCCATGTCGAAGGCATCGCCGCCGCCTTCGAGACCCTCCGCACGGCCCGCGAAGCCAACGAACCGTTCCACACCGTGCTCCTCGACCACGCCCAACTCCTCGGCTTCGAGCAACTCGTTCCCACGCTGCTCGCCGAAGCCCCGCGCACCGTCCTCCTGCTGCCCGGAGCCCTGCGCTCCGAGTCCGCCCGCTACCTCGCCGATGGATTCAGTGGCGTCCTTCCGCGACCCTTCACCCGTCCTGCCCAGCTGCGGGCCACGCTTTCCACGCCGCTCACCCCCGCATCCGCCGCCCAGGCCTCCGAGTCCTCCGCTGCATCGACGCACCCCAGGCCTTCCTCCGCCACCCCTTCGTCCACCCGAATCTCCCAGCCAGCCCGTCGCCACCTCCTCCTCGTCGAGGACACCCTCGTGAACCAGAAGCTCGCCATCCAGATCCTCGAACGCCTCGGTTGCAGTGTCGACCTCGCCGAGGACGGTCTCCAGGCGATCGAACGCGCCACCGACACCCGGTACGACGTGATCCTCATGGATTGCCAGCTTCCCCACATGGACGGCTATGAGGCCACCCGGCGCATCCGTTCCCTCGAAGCCCAGCGAGGTCAGGCCCCCGGCACCCTTCCCATCCTCGCCCTCACCGCTTCCGCCCTCCCCGAGGACCGCGTCCGCTGTCTCGAAGCCGGCATGAACGACGTCATCGTCAAACCCGTCCGCAAAGCCGACCTCGAACGCGCCCTCGACCGCTGGCATCCCCTCCTCGCCGAAGCCCTGACGCAGTAACTGACGACGGAGGGGAGTTCCCAGTCCCCAGATTCCTGCCCCGAAGGGGCAACCGGTGAAAGCCCGGGGTGGAACCCCGGGGACCATGCCACACAACACCCTCTGTGCCCTGAAAGGGCACACGGGCCAGGGTGCGTGTGGTCACCGTTCGCCCCGTTGGGGCGAGGTATCATGGGGTGGGGTGACCCAGGGTTCCGCTCCGCTCCACCGCTGGGCTATCGCCGTGCGCCGCGTTGCGGCGAGGAACTGGCAACTCCCCTTGCAGGCCGCGTGCCCGCACGCGGCGGCCCAGACTCCTTCCTTCCCTCACCCCACGCCCTGACCAACACTGTTCCCGATGCGCGTCCGTTTCCTCCTTCTGTTGCTCGTCCTGGCCGTGCCGCTCGCGGCCCAGCCGGCGACCCAACCCGCGGGAGCGTTGAGTGGGCGCATTGTGTTCATCGGGGCCGGACACGGCTGGACCTTCGCCAACGAATCCACCTCTCCCCGGTGGTACACCCAACGTGGCGTGGCCAACAGCATGGTCGAGGACTACGGAAACCTCGATCAGATGAACCTGTTCGCCGAACACCTCTGGCGGGCCGGTGCCACCGTCGTCCCCACGCGCCCCCTGGGCTTCCAGACCAACGAGGTCGTTCTCGACAACACCTCTGCCTCTGTCCGATTCGCCGGCGCGTGGTCCACCTCGATCGGCCCCATTTTCTACGGGGAGGCCGGAACACCCGCCTACCGATTCGCCGCCGTTGCCTCCACCGAAACCGCCACCGCCACTTATACCCCCGCCATCCCCGCCGCCGGACTCTACCCGGTCTATACGTGGGTCGCCCACGGCGGCAATCGGGTCGCCCAACTCTATCGCGTCCGGCATTCCGGCGGCGAAACCCACGTCCGCATCCCCCACCACCGCGTC
>JBIKWS010000440.1:0-4190 GCA_044356195.1 Cyanophyceae cyanobacterium | reverse complement strand
GCGACGGGCGATCTTCCGGCAGTGGTACGGCAGCAAGGAGCGGCCGGGGGCGCATCGGGAGATCCGGGGACTGGACCTGCTCGAGAAATGCGTGGTGGTGGATCAGACGCCGATCGGGCGGACGCCGCGGAGCAATCCGGCGACGTATACCGGGATGTTCAACGAGATCCGGGACCTGTTTGCCGGGTTGGCGGCGTCGCGGGTTCGTGGGTACGACGCGGGGCGGTTCAGCTTCAACGTGAAGGGGGGGCGCTGTGAGAAGTGCGAGGGAGACGGCGTGCTGAAGATCGAGATGCACTTCCTGCCACCCGTTTACGTGACGTGCGAAGCCTGCGGCGGAAAGCGGTACAACCGCGAGACGCTCGAGATCACTTACAAGGGGTTGAACGTGGCCGACGTCCTCAACCTGACGGTGGACGAGGCGGTGGCCTTCTTCCGTGCGGTTCCAAAGCTCCACGATCCCTGCCGGACGCTGGCGGAGGTCGGGCTGGGTTACATCCGGCTGGGGCAGGCGGCCACGACGCTTTCGGGAGGCGAGGCGCAGCGACTGAAACTGGCGGCGGAGTTGTCGCGGCGGCAGTCGGGTCGGGTGCTGTACCTGTTGGATGAGCCCACGACCGGACTGCATTTCCAGGACGTGGATCGGTTGCTGCAGGTCCTCTTCAAGCTCCGCGAAAGCGGGAACACGCTGGTGGTGATCGAACACCATCTGGACGTGATCAAGACCGCCGACTGGGTGATCGACATGGGACCGGAAGGCGGAGCGGGTGGCGGTCGGGTGGTGGCCGAGGGAACGCCGGAAACGGTGGCGGCCCACAGCGAAAGCCACACGGGGCGTTTTTTGAATCGAATCCTCGGGTTGGATGCGGCGAGGATGGCCAGCCATGTCTGAGTCGGCGCAAGCGCGGTCGCACAATGCAGGAATGCGGATCGGGAGAGGCCTCCGGTCCGTGTTCCTGGCGTGCACGCTTGGGCTGGTTTCATTGGCGGCGTGGGCTCAGGAGGCAGGCCCGGACCGCGTGGCGTTCGATGCTGCGATGCGCGCCTTTGACGCCTCGATGTTTGCCCGGGCAGCGGCGGAACTTCAGGCGATGGTCCAGCAGTTTCCGGATTCGCCCCTGAAGCCGGCGGCGTTGGAGCGGGCAGCCTTCGCCCGCGGCGAAGCGGGCCTCGCTGCCGGCCAGTTCAAGCCCGCAGCGGAGGCCTTCGGTGCATTCCTGAAGGATTATCCCGCATCAACGAATCGATTGCGGGGAGCGGTGCGGGAGGCCTACGCGTTGCAAAAGGCGGGAGACCTCGCAGCGGTGAAGGGACGGTTGGAAACGGGCGAGGGCATTTTCCAGACGGCCCTGAAGACATCCGAATCGCCGAGCGAGTTGATCTTTGCCGGATGGCTGTTGCTCGCCGAAGCGCGTCTTGGATTGGGCGATGCGCCGGGGGCTTTGGCGGCGCTGGAGTCGGGGAAGGACTCCGCGCGGACTCCCGAAGCCCAGTGGCAACGGGAGCGTCTGCGCCACGACGCAGCCCGCACCGCTGGAAAGGGTGAGGAACGGTTGGCGGCAGCGGAGGCATTGCTCGGGTTGTCAGCGAATGGCGACGCTGTCCGCCGGGCAGAGGCGACCTCGCTGGCCGCTCGGGCCATGGAAGCCGTTGGGCAGATCGAACGCGCCGAGGCCCTGTGGGAGCGCAACAGTGATGCGGGCCTGCCGCCCGAGTACCAGCGGGAAGCCGTCCTCCGCATCGCCGAACGGCTGTCGGGAAGGCAGGAGTTGGCGAAGTCCCGGGCACGTCTGGAGCGCTTCCTCTCGGGGCGTCCGATGGAACCGGTTTGGCACCCCGTGCGGCTGGCGTTGGGACAGGTCCTGTTCCGGCAGTTCGCCGCGGCCCGTGGAGCAGTGCCGTTGCCGGCGGAGGTCGCCGCCCTTCCTGGCCAGATCCTCGGGCATGTGGATGCGGTCCTGACGAACCAGCCCAGTGCCGAGTTGATCGGCCCGGTCCAATACCTGAGGGGTTGGTGCCTCTGGGAGGAAGGCGTCGGTGCGGGTGGCGCGGAACGGTTGAAGGAGTCCGAAGCCGCGTTCCGGGTGGCCGCAGCGCTGTTGCCGGTGTCGGCGGAGCAGGCCACGGCCCGATTCAAGCTGGGGGACGTCGCGCTGTTGCGGAAGGAACCGGAGGCGGCCCTGACGAACTATCTTGCGGTCGCCGAGGGCTACGCCGGGGATGCCGTGGTGGAGAAGGAGTTGCGGCCGTTCGCGTGGCAGCAGGCGGTGGTCTCCGCCATCGCCGCGACCAATGCGCCGGCCGCTTCGCGGGCGATGGAACGTCTGCTGGCAACAAGCCCGGATGCGGAAGTTTCGGGTAGGTCGGCGCTGCTGGTGGGGCAGTCGTTGCTCCGGCATGGGGTGGGGGGCCGGGCACGGGAACTCCTGTCGCGTTTCGCCGAACGGTTTCCCGAAGCCGGCGTGACAGCGGAGGTCCGGTTGGCGCTCGCCGAGGGGTATCTTGCCGATCGGCAATGGACCAACGTGCTGCGTGAGTTGGACGGGTGGGTGACGCGATACACGAACCATCCGGCGTTGCCCCGAGCCGAGTACGACCGGGCCATGGCGACCGCCGAGGCCGGAATGGCGACAAACGCGGTCGAGCAGTTCCGGACGTTGGCCCAGCGCTTCGCCACCAACCCGCTTTCGCAGACGGCACAGTTGTGGCTGGGCGATCATTTCTTCAATCAGGGCGACTTCGCCCAGGCAGAGTTGGCCTGCATCGGCGTCATCACCAACGTCCATTGGAAGGGAACACGCGCGGTCCAGCAGGCACGGTTGAAGGCCGGGCAGGCTGCCCTCGAACGTCGGCGCGCGACAAACGCCGTGGAGTACCTGCTCGATCTGCTGAACGACCGGACGTCCGCCGAGGAGGAGAGAGCCCCTGCCTACTTCTATCTGGGCGAGGCGCGACTGATGGAGACGCCGGGCACGAACACCCCGCTGAGTTCGTTCGCGTCGGCGTTGGAGGCGTTCCAGGGCGCGGCCCGCTACACCAACGCCCCGATCGTGATCGCTGCCTGGGGTCGCATGGCCTACTGCCATCTGCAGATGGGCGCGCAAACACCCATCAGCTACACCCGCGCTTCCGAGCTCTACCAGCGCGTGGCCGATTCATCCCAGGCGGGAGTTGCGGCCCGGGCGAAGGCACGCATTGGCCTGGGAATCGCCTCGGAGCGCATGGCCGTCGGGAAGCCAATCGTCGAGGCCACCGAACTGCTGGAACGCGCCCTCAAGAACTACCTTGATGTGGTGCTCGGTGCTGTCTTCCTGCGTCCGGGGGAATCGGTTCCCCCACGCATCCTCGAGGAGGCAGGCGACGCTGCCGGACGCCTGCTGGAGGAGCGTCGGCGATTCAGCGAAGCCGCAGGCCTGTACGAACTCCTCGGCCGGGAACTGCCAGCCAACAAGCCCGTCTGGGACGCCCGACGCGAGCGGGTCCGGAAGCTGTCCGCGGCGGGGGCGGCCGCTTCGCCCTGAACTGCGCTGGCGCTGTTCGTGAGACGGTGGGGTGCTTTGGTCGCTCGTGGACTTACCGGCCGACGTTCCAGTGGGAAGTGGTCCCGGGCGGGGTAGCCTGCCGGCCTTGGTGCCCATGACGGGTGCCCCGCCAACCGATGGAAATCCTGTTCGAACTGTTGCTGGGCCTGCTGGAACTGGTGATGGAACTCTTCCTGCAGATCGGCTTCGAATGGCTCGCCGACAAATCCCTGTCCGGACTGAAGCGGGTCTTTGGATGGCAGCCGCGACCCCAGGGAACCTTCCCGGCCTGGTTTGACATTCTGGGAGCCATCGCGATCGGAGCCTTCTGCGGCGGCATTAGCCTGATGGTCCTGCCCCATTCCCTGATCTTGTCCGTTCCCCTGCGCTTGGTCGCACTGGTGACGACACCCGTCGTCGCTGGTCTCGTGATGGCGGCCATCGGACGCCGTCGGATCCAGAACGGACTGCTCATCGGACCCCTGCATCGATTCTTCTGCGGATACACCTTCGCTCTGGCACTGGCCCTGGTCCGATTCTTCCTCGCCAAGTGACGCCTCATCGGGCGCATCTGGACACTGCCCCCTTTTGGAGAGGATTCGGGGCGGCGATGTCCTCATCGCCATGGCAATGGCTTTGAAACGGCGATGAGGACGTCGCCACCCCGTT
>JBIKWS010000439.1:0-4192 GCA_044356195.1 Cyanophyceae cyanobacterium | reverse complement strand
CTACAGTCCACAAATGCCTACCGTCCACTTCACGGCCAACCTTACCCGATTGACTTCCGCACCGAGCGAATCCGTGGACGGGGCGACGGTGGGTGTGGCTCTGGAAGGTGTGTTCGGCCAGTATCCGCAACTACGTGGATATGTTCTGGATGACCAGGGAGCGGTGCGGCGTCACGTTGTCGTGTTTGTGGACGGAGCCGCAATCCACGATCGGGTGGGACTTTCCGACAACGTGCGCCCGGAATCGGAAATCTACGTGATGCAGGCGCTCTCGGGAGGATGAACCATGGCGAATGAAGTGCTGATTGGGACCCGGAAGGGTTTGTTCGTGATTGAACGGAAATCGGGCCTCTGGCGCATCGAGCGCACCTCCTTCTCGGGAGCACCCGTCCCCATGGTTCTTTCGGATCCGAGGGATGGTCGGTGGTACGTGGCCGTGGAACACGGCCACTACGGCGCAAAGCTCCATGTCTCGGAAGATCGCGGGGCGACATGGTCGGAAGTGGCCTGCCCGGCTTACCCTCCAAAGCCCGAAGGTACGCCGGATGTGGTTTGCCCCATGCGCCAGAAAGTGGTCCCGTGGTCGTTGGAAAAGATCTGGGCCCTCGAAGTGGGCGGTGCCGGTGAGCCAGGAACCCTGTGGTGCGGCACCATTCCGGGAGGTTTGTTCCGGTCGGTGGACAGCGGAAAGACATGGGAACTCAACCGGCCCTTGTGGGACATGCCGGAGCGCGGAAAGTGGTTCGGGGGCGGGTATGATTGGCCGGGGATCCACTCGATCCTGGTGGACCCGGCGGATCCGCGGCGCGTTGTCATCGCGGTTTCCTGCGGCGGCGTTTGGGAGACCCTTGACGGCGGGAGTGCCTGGCGCCTCGTAGGCGAGGGATTGGTCGCCGACTACATGCCTCCCGAGTTGGCAGGGGATCCATCGGTGCAGGACCCGCATCGCGTCGTGCATTGCCGGGCCGTGCCCTCGAGGGCTTGGCTGCAGCATCACAGTGGGATCTTCCGCTCGGATGATGGCGGGGTGACGTGGCAACGGATGACTTCCGTGAAGCCGGATTTTGGGTTCGTGGTCGTGGCCCATCCCACGGATCCGGACACCGCCTGGTTCGTGCCGGGTATCAAGGACGACCAACGGATTCCGATGGATGGTGCCATGAGCATCTCTCGAACGCGGGATGGGGGGCTGACCTTTGAAAGCCTTCGTTTCGGCCTTCCACAGGAGCATGCCTATCATCTGGTCTACCGGCACGCACTGGATGTTTCCTCCGACGGGAACACGCTTGTGATGGGGTCAACAACGGGTTCGGTGTGGGTGAGCGAGGACGGCGGGGACTCGTGGGAGCGGATCAGTGCGGAACTGCCGCCCGTGTATTGCGTCCGGTTGGCGTGATCCGTGTGTGAAGGGCAGGTGACAATTGACTTGGTGTTCGAGTGAACCCAAGCCGGACCTTGACCTTTTCGTGCGGGACGTGATGCTGCGCGGCTCCCCACCGGGGGGAATCGCGCATATGCAGCACATCCGTAACATTGCAATCATTGCCCACGTCGATCACGGCAAGACGACGTTGGTCGACTGCCTTCTGAAGCAGTCTGGTACTTTCCGCGCCAACCAGGCAGAGACCCAGGTGGAGCGCCTGATGGACTCGATGGACCTTGAAAAGGAGAAGGGCATCACCATCCGCGCCAAGAACGCGGCCTTCAAGTACAAGACCCATCACATCAACATCGTGGACACTCCGGGCCACGCCGACTTCGGCGGCGAGGTGGAGCGGATCATGAACATGATCGACGGTGTGTTGCTGGTGGTGGACTCGGCTGAAGGTCCGCAGGCCCAGACCCGCTTCGTGCTCCGCAAGGCGCTGGAAGCCGGCGCCAAGCCGATCGTGGTCATCAACAAGATCGATCGCGAGAACGCCAACCCCAAGAAGGTTCTCGACCAAGTGTTCGAGCTCTTCATTTCGCTGAACGCGACCGACGAGCAGTTGGACTTCCCGTTCATCTATTGCTCGGCGAAGCAAGGCTACGCGAAGCTCGAACTCGACCACGTCACGGACACGATGGAGCCCCTGTTCGAGGCCGTGGTGAAGCATATCCCGCCGCCGCGTGCCCATGCCGGTGATGGCTTCCAGTTGTTGGTCGCCAACCTGGACTACAGCGACTACATGGGACGTATCGCCTTCGGCAAGATTTACTCCGGCAAGGTGAGTGTCGGTGATCCCGCCATCTGCCGTCACGGCGGCGGTCGCATCTCCAAGGGAAAGATCACCATGGTCTACCACTTCGAGGGCATGAAGCGGATCGAGGTCAAGGAAGCCCACGCCGGCGACATCGTCGGTCTGGCCGGCTTTGAGGACGTCTTCATCGGTGAGACCATCTGCGACTCCGACATCCGCCCCGGTCTTCCGTACATCCCGGTCGATCCGCCGACCATTCAGATGGAATTCGCCGTCAACGACGGACCCCTGGGTGGCACCGACGGCAAATTGGTGACGGCGCGCCACTTGTGGGATCGCCTCACCCGCGAGATCCGCACCAACGTCGCCCTTCGCATCGCCCAGACCTCGGACCCGAAGATCTTCGCGGTCTCCGGTCGTGGCGAAATGCAGATCGCGATCCTCGTCGAACAGATGCGTCGTGAAGGGTACGAGGTTCTCGTGTCCCGTCCCGAGGTGCTGTGGAAGAAGGGGCCGGATGGCGACCCCATGGAGCCCATCGAGAAGCTTTTTGTCGAAATCCCCTCCGAGAACCTCGGTTCCGTGATGGAAAACCTCTCCTTCCGGAAGGCGCAGATCACGAACATGAATCATGTCGGATCGCTGGTTTCGGTCGAGGCCCTGATCCCGATGCGTGGCCTTATCGGATTCGAGACCGATCTCGTGAACATGACCCGCGGCATGGGAGTTGTGAGTCACTTGTTCCATGAGTATGGCCAGGACCGCGGCGAGATCGCGGCGCGCAAGAATGGTTCCCTCGTCGCGATGGAAGCGGGTGAGGCCACGTCCTACGCCTTGAACATGGTTCAGGAGCGCGGCCGCCTGATGGTGGAGCCGGGCGAGCAGGTCTACGTCGGCATGATCATCGGCGAGAACGCCCGTGAGAATGACATCCCGGTGAATGCGGTCCGTGAAAAGAAGCTCACGAACATGCGTTCCCAAGGCGACGGCAAGGGCATCCAGCTGAACGCACCGCTGAAGCTCACCCTCGAGCGCGCGCTCGAGTACATCGACGTCGACGAGTACGTCGAAGCAACGCCGCACCACCTGCGGTTGCGGAAGAAGATCCTGGACGAGAACGCCCGCAAGCGGTCTGAGAAGTCTCGCGTGATCAAGTTCGTCGAGGAGCAGGCCGCGAGCTGAGCCGCCTCTTTCCCCGCAGTGATGCGCGGATGCCAACGGGCCGGGTCGCAAGACCCGGCCCGTCGTGTTTTTGGGGGCGCTTTCCCGGGAACTTCCCCTTGGCCCGCGGAGGGACCGGCGACACACTTGGTCCATGGCCAAGTTGGGCATCCTGATCTCCAGCGCTCCTGAACGTCCTGCGTTCCGGCACGGCGTGCGGTTTGCGGAAGCCGCGTTGGGGCGGGGGTTGGATGTGTATCTGTATTGCCTGGACGACGCGGTTTCCGGTGTGCGCGACGCCGACCTGCAGGGGCTGAAGACCAAGGGTCTCAAGCTCTATGCCTGCGCTTACGGGGCGCACCAACGCGGATTGCCCGTCGATGATTCGGCTGCCTATGCCGGCCTGACCGTTGTCAGTGACTTGGTGGCTGGAACGGACCGATTCGTCAGCTTCGACTGAGACCTCCCCCATGGCGACCACCCCTCCAACGTCCACCGCACGGCGTCCCCTTGTGCTCTTCGTCGTGTGCAGTGATCCGCGCGAAACCCATCGGCCTGCGGAAGCAATCCGGGTGGCCGCCGGGTTGGGCGCGTGGAAGAAGGCGGACGTCCGGGTCTACCTGCGCGGTCCCGCCATCCGCGCCCTCGGTGAATGGGTGGACGATCTGAAGATGGAGGACGATTTCACCCGGTATCTTCCGATCATCCGTGACTGGGGCCATCCTGTGTGGGTGCAGGCAGGTGCCGCCGAGATTTCAGATCTGGGAGAGGCGACGGCTCCGTTCGCGGCATTGGATGATGTGGAACTCGCGAAGCGATGTGCCGAGGCGACCTCCGTGCTGAGATTCTGA
>JBIKWS010000438.1:0-4193 GCA_044356195.1 Cyanophyceae cyanobacterium | reverse complement strand
AACCTGGTCGAGGGCGACCAGAACCTTCGCCGCGATGTCTTCCTCCGCGACCTCGAGGAAGGCGTCCAGGTCCTCGTCAGCGTGGGTCTCGATGGAAAGCCCGCGAACGGCGACTCGCGCCAACCCCGCATATCAGCGTCCGGCACCCGCGTCGCCTTCGTCAGCACGGCGACCAACCTGATCGCCAACGACACGAACGCCATCGCCGCCGTCTACGTCCGCGACCTCGCCGACGGCACCACCACCCTCGTCAGCGCCCAGGACCGGTCCACGACGAAAGGCACCTGGTCCGCGCGGAATCCGGTGATCAGCGCGGATGGACAAACGGTCCTCTTCGAAAGCCGGGCGCTCGACCTGGTCCCGACCGCCACCTCCGGCGTCAAGTTGTTCCTCCGTCACCTGCCTACCCGCCGCACGATCCTGGTCAGTGGGAACCTCAGCCCCGCTTCGACCGCCGACACCTACGAAGGTTTCGGGGCGCAGATCAGCGGCAATGGATCCCGTCTGGCGTTTGTCACCAAGAACGTCGTGTATGTCTACCATGTCGGCCCGGGCATCCTCGAACCGGCCCTTGTCGGCGGGCCCAACGCCCCGGCCTACAGCGTGAGCCTCAGCCGCAATGGCCAGTATCTCGCCTTCCTCAGCGGAGTTCCCTCCAACCCGGAACAGAAAGCGATCTACTGGCGCGATCTCAGCGATCTCCCCAGTACGCTGGTCGCCATCCAAACCTTGCCATCCAGTGCAATCCCGTTCTCCAACATCTCCGTCTCCGAGGATGGAGGGTTCGTCGCCTTCGCCTCGAATATCGCCTTCGCGGGGACAAGCGACACCAACAGAGCCAACGACGTCTTCATCCGCGAACTGCCATCCCTCAAACTGACGCGCATCAGCACTCCCACCGGCCAATCCGAAGCCGGCAACGGCTTCTCGGATTCGCCGGTCATCAGCCGCGACGGAAACCGGATCGCCTTCCGGAGCGCTGCCAGCAATCTGGTCGAGGGTGACACCAACGGCCTGCCTGACATCTTCGTGCACGACCGTTTTAGAAGAACGACACGCCTCCTTTCACGCCATCCAGTGGCCGGCGCCTCCGCCAACGGTGCCTCCTCCCGCCCACGGATGAGCGCCAACGGCGGGCGCGTCGCCTTCGAATCCACCGCCTCGAATCTCGTGCCGGAGGATCACAACCAGGAATCCGACGTGTTCGTCACCTCGACGGCCTCCATGGCTCCCCTCACATTCGCTAGGCTCACACCGCGACCCGATGGCCGTTTCCGTTGGTCCCTGGACGGCGAATTCGGCGCCCAGGTCGTCCTGCAGTCCAGCACCGACCTCAACGCCTGGACGCCTGTCTCCACCAATCGCCTCCCCGCCGAAGTCGAAGTGAACCCCGCCACCGGCGGCGACCTCCTCCTCCTCCGCGCGGTCTATTGAGACAATTGACCCCCGTGCAACGTCACCCTTCCTCTCCCCTGTTCCCGCGCGGCGAACCCGAGACCCAGCGCGCGTGACTCTCATTGAAGGCCGGGTGCCCCCGCCCGGCGTCCCCTTGTGCTGGCTGGGTGCCCTCACCCCTCAGAGCAAACCTCCAAGGCAATGGGGTCGTGTCTAAATATTTTACATTTGGCGATGAACCACCCGCCTCAGCCCAAATGTACAATTTATGGACGAGAACCCATTATTACCGTTCCGATCAGGCGCGCCGTGGCGGCAAACTGGCGGGGGACGATGTTCAACTCGGCGGCAATCCGGGCAATATGGCTTTCGTTCATTTCTGCGGGTCGCGGTCTCCAGCCGTTCACCCCATCCCACGCAAGCAGCGGGAGGCTCAAGATTCCTGTTTCAAGTCGTAGGCCAGTGACAAGCTTCCCACCTCCCGCAACGGAAGCGCCGTGATCCGGTCTGTGATCGCATAGCGCAGGCTGCCCGGATACACGACCCAGAGGTGTTCCAGTTTGAGGTCCTCGATCGCGATATGCATCGACCGCGTCGTTGTCGGCGAATCGGTGCATTTGAACTCGAAGCCCCATCGACGACCGCGCCGGATCAGAAGCAGATCCAATTCCGCGTCTCGGGTGATTCGAGATCGAACACAACCGTATCGCCTTCCCATCCGGCCGCGACCTATTCGGCCAGCGTGGTCTTGCCGACCTGGCGGGCCCCCAGAAGTGCCACGACCGGTGATTCGGCCAATCGAACGCGGATGGCCTCCAGAAGGCGTCGCCTTGGGATGGATTGTTGCATTTCTTACCTTGGAGATAAGGTCTACAACAATTAGTCAGACCATCAAGTAGGGGATGCCATGGGCGTGGACAGGACGGGCGTCGCCGCCGCAACCAGTTGGCTTCGCAAGCCGCATTCTCCTCCGTCAGCCGGACGAGGCTGCGTTGTTGCCAGGCGAGCGCAGCCACGAACGCTGCGCCGACAACGATTCCCAAGCTGAGCGTTCGGGTGGGTAACACCCGCCGGACAGGTAATCCGACACGGTTTCCGCCACCACCATCCGAGGCTGCATCCGACTGGCACAGACGAATCGCTGGTTCCCTCCAACGCGACCTCGCGCCGAGGAAATTGAAGAGGTAGCCCGGGCAAGGCCTAGCATGGAGATTTACGCGAATGTCACCACCTGCTAAAACTCCACAATGATTCAGCCGGAAGATCTGGTTGGAGGCGAATGGGCCGAATGGTATCGGCTGACGCCGCTGCAAC
Source organism: Cyanophyceae cyanobacterium (assembly GCA_044356195.1). Classification (GTDB taxonomy): domain Bacteria; phylum Verrucomicrobiota; class Verrucomicrobiia; order Limisphaerales; family UBA9464; genus UBA6176. The sequence goes on along the minus strand of JBIKWS010000438.1, from coordinate 1,484 downwards.
GCTGGTTGGAAAGCGAGAAACTCTGGCAGACTTACCTCGCACTGGGAGGCTCACTTGATCCCGAACCCGATTCTCAAAGTCCTTTCTTCGATGCGCAGCAACGGGGTCCGCGCACTCCTCATGGGCGGCCAAGCGTGCGTGTTCTACGGCGCGGCCGAGTTTAGCCGCGACACCGACCTCGCGGTCCTTGCGGACGACCTGAACTTGGAGCGGCTGGCAAAGGCCTTGGCCGAACTGGAAGCCACAGCAATTGCCGTCCCGCCATTTCTCGCGGACTACCTTCATCGCGGCCACGCCGTTCATTTCAGGTGCATGCACCCCGAAGCGTACCGCATGCGGGTGGACGTCATGTCCACGATGCGAGGGGTGGCCCCGTTTCCTCAGCTCTGGAAGCGGCGTACACAAATCGAACTTCCTGGAGGAAGCCTGTGCGACCTCCTCTCGCTCCCGGACTTGGTCCAGGCGAAGAAAACTCAGCTCGACAAGGATTGGCCGATGATCCGCCGACTGGTCGAGGCTCACTACTTCGAGAACCAGCAAGCTCCCAACCCATCCCAGGTCCGCTTCTGGTTTCGTGAACTACGCACCCCCGAGCTTCTGACTGAACTGGGCCTGCGCTTCCCCTCGTTGCGACTCCGTGCCTCAACGGCGCGGCCTTTGCTGAACCTCATCCCCGATCCAGCACGACTTGAACAGGCACTGGTAGAGGAGGAAATGCACGAGCGACGGCGAGATCGAGACTACTGGCTTCCACTCAAGTCGGAGTTGGAAAGGTTACGCCACGCGGACTGATGAGCATTACTGACTGCCCAGACCCGCTAGAGCGCAGTTCGATCCCGAGGCTCATAGAAGGCCAACCAAAGCCTACGCCGGGCGATCCAGGAACCCGTGCTCGCGAAGCAGCGAAGCAACTCCAGGATCGGTGGCGACCCGCCCGTGAGTAGTCTTCCATCATGACGATGATTCCCGGAGCTACGTACCTCCGTCAAGGTGGCTGACCCGCACCGCGCGGCGATGCCTCATCGCCCCACAACTCCGTGAACGCCTCGTCGCTACCATGGTCGGCGTAGCGGCGGAACAGTTCATGATCGGCATCGGCGTGCATCGGTTTTTCGGTAGGTAACACCCGCCGGACGGGAAATCCGCGCAGCAATCTGGCAACTGACCTCTGGTAACCGGGAACTCCCTTCGCGGATCCGGTGAACACCCCATGCCTCATCGCGCCCCGCGCAGGGCACGATCCGGATGGGGATGGCCGCAGGCCGGGCCAATGCCTCCCCGGCTCCATCACCCACCGCACTCGACGATGCCATGAACCTTACGCCCTCCCTGCACCCCAGACCACCGCGCACGCTCATGGCCCGCCCTCACCGGGATCCCCCCGCGCCATGATCTTTGCTACTCCCCGACGCCTCCATGCGCTGGTGCTGCTGCTCGCCATCGGGCTGGGGTTCTACCTCTGCTACCGGCTTGCGGTGCCCTTT
>JBIKWS010000437.1:0-4205 GCA_044356195.1 Cyanophyceae cyanobacterium | reverse complement strand
CGCGTTGCGGTTGGGTCCGGGGTGGGACGGTGACCCAGGGTAGCCTCGCAAGCTCGGCAACCCTGGGCTAGGGGCCAGAATCCCGTTGGGATTCGGGATGCGGGTGCCCAACCGCGTGCCCAACCGCGTGCCCATCCGCATGCCCATCCGCATGCCCAACCGTGTGCGCGGCCGGTCGTCCGGTCCGGCGTCCGGCCGTGGGTCTGCGTTCCCAACGCCAACGGCGTTGAGGCCCAAAGCCCAGGGTTGGTCCGAGGAACGAGGACAACCCTGGGTTGCCCATGGATGACGTTCCAACCGCAACGCGGTTGTGGCCAATCCGAGTTCTCAGTTTCCAGAGATCAGTCTCAGCCTCGTGACCTCGTCTACGATCAAACCTGAAACTGAAAACTTGCCCCCCCCTACTCGGGCTTGGGATGCACCGGATCGTCGAGGTCCTCGGCGCGTAGACGATCAATCACCCGTTCCAGGACCTTGTCTCCCTGGGCTCCCTGCCAGTTGAGTTCGCCCAGCCACCAGTTCCGCAGGTAGCCGCGCTTGTCGATGACGTACACGGTCGGCCACATCGTGGTGCCCCACGCGTTCCAGGTCCGGCTGTCCGCATCGAACAGCACGGGAAACTGGAAACCATCCTTGGCCACCGCCTTGGCAACCAGGTCGGGATCGCGTTCTGCGGAGGTCTCGGGCGATTGGACCCCGATGAGGTGGACCCCCTTCTCGCGCAGCGTCCGATACCACCGGTTATAGATGCCGAAATTGGCCTGACAATTGTGACACTGGAAGGCGTAGAAATGCACCACCACGACGGAACCCCGGAGGTCTGCCAGTCGGACGGGCGGGCCATTGAACCACTTGCCGGAGTCCACGAACTCCGAGGCCATGGCGTTGACGCGATTGAAGGCCGATACATCCCGTTTCTGTCCCTGGACGGCCGTCCATCGCCGCTTCTGATCCGGAGTCAGCACCTGCAACGCCAGCGCGTTCTCCGATTGCTTTGCCCGCTGGAACGTGGTGACCGCAGCGACCGCTGCCGGGTCCTGCGGGTTGGTGGACAACGCCGCGGTGCGCAACTCCTCGGTCTTCGTGAAGAGCTGGTCGAGGCGTCCTGACTGCTCCGGCGTGAGTTCGAGATATGTCGCCACGTCCGGCCTCAGGAAGGCCCGTGCTCCCTGGGCCTGAAGTTCCAGTTGGTGCAACCGATCGACCGCCTTGTCGCCGTAAACGTTGGCGAGGTGTGTCTCCAACGCTGCCTCGGCACGATCGAGATGAGGTCGGAGCGCAGGCTCCGCATGCCGATGGTGCCGCACCCAGTCTCCGTCGATGGAGCGCAGGAAATCGTCGAAGGCGGCCCGGTCCTTGCCGCGGATGCCGAGTTCGCGCTGGGCTTCCTCGGAATGGGCGAGCATGAGGAAGTTCCGTGGGATGCGCGCCTCATTGGTGGCGAGCTTACGCCACGTGGGCAGGGTCGTTCCCTCGGCTTGGGCAAGAACACCCGTGGCCACGAGGGCGAGCATCGGAAGGATCCATCGGAAGCCTTGCATGACGTTCCCACCGTAGGCCTCGCCGGGAGGGCACTCAATCCCCAAGACAAGTGAAGGCGGTGGGGGGGCGCCTCGGTGGCTTTGCCGTCTGGGTGCGCTGCCAACGTTCCAGGCAGAGCGGCCGTGACCACTGAACGCCGCCGGTCAGCGCGGACGCACGAGGATCTCCTCGATGATCACCCGCGCGGGCAGTCGCACGCAGAACATCACGCACTCGGCGATGTCCTCCGGCTGCATCATGCGTGCACGCGCGGTGGCGTCGGGCACCACGGGACGCTTCGACAGCAAGGGCGTGTCGATGTCCCCGGGGAACAAGGCACACGCGCGGATGCCGCGGCCGCGTTCCTCGGCATTGATGGCCTGGGTCAGGCCGGCGAGGCCGAACTTGCTCATGACGTACGCTGGGCCTGCCTTGGGCGAAGCCTGTTTGCCGGCGTCGGAGACGACGTTCACGATCGTTCCCGAACCGCGCGTCCGCATGCCCGGAAGGAAAGCCTGAACGCAGTAATAGGCGCCGTTCATGTTGGCATCGATCATGTCGTGGTAATCCTCCAGCGACAGGACCTCGAGGGCACGGTTCGGCGCGTTGGTGCCGGCGGCATTCACGAGGACCTCGACGGCACCGAACGTGGCCAACACCTGCTGGCTGGCTTCGAGCACGGCTCCGCTGTCGCCGACATCGCAGGCAATGGGAAGACAGGCGTCGGGCTTTCCGGTCAGCCGGGCGGTTTCATCGATGGCTTCCTGCCGGCGACCGAGCAGGGCAACGCGCCAGCCGTCGGCCACCATCTGGATGGCGGTGGCGCGGCCGACGCCGCTGCCGGCTCCGGTGATCACGGCGGTCTTCGAGGTGTTCATGGGATTTGGATTCGACCGTTCAGGAGATCTGGATCCACTCGCGGGTTTCGGCGGAGCGGACAGCGGCGTCCATGACGGCCTGGGCGCGCGCACCATCGTGGAAGGTGACGGAGCACGCACGTTGCTCGCGGATGGCGTTGATGAACTCGACGGCCTGATCGTAGCGGAAGCTGACGAGCGGATCGCCGACACCGGGATCGCGTGGGGAACCGGGCCAGACCCAGAACTCGCGCGGGACTTCGAGCTTCGCCAGGCCGGGACCGCCCTTGCGCCCGTGGAGCAGTTCGTTCCATCGACCCGTGGTGAACTCAAAGGACGCCTCGCTGCCGTTGATCTCGACGTAATCGAGGGACCGCCAGGACTCATTCCGGCCCGAGGCCAACTTGGAGCTTTCAAGGACGCCGCTCGCGCCATTCTCGAATTCAGCGAGGATCGCCACCCAGTCGTCGGTGTCGTTCGGCGCGCCGTCGCGGATGGGCGTCAGGTTCATGACGTTGGCGACCATCCGGCGGATCGGACCGACCAATTGGTGGGCGAAATCAATCCGGTGCGAAAGCATGTCGCCCAGTTCGCCCGTGCCGGCGAGGCGCTTCTGCTGACGCCATCCGAGGTTGCGCGTGCCCCAGTCCTGGAGACGGCATGAGCGATAATGGTAGGGCCGGCCGAGGTCGCCCTGCGCGATCAGATGGCGGAGATACCGCATGGCGGGAACGAACTGGTAGGTGAAGGCCGTCATGTGGCGCACCCCGGCACGATCGGCTTCGGACGCCATCAACCGGGCGTCGGCAGCATTCAGGGCGATGGGTTTCTCGCAGAGGATGTGTTTGCCGGTGCGCGCGGCGGCGATGGCGATCTCCGGATGGAGGAAGTTCGGCGTGGCGATGATCACCGCGTGAACATCATCCCGCTTCACGATGTCCTGCCAGTTCGTCGAGGCAACCGTGGCACCGGTCACCGAGCGTGCAGATTCCAGCGTGGCGGGATTGGCGTCACACAGCGCGTGGACGCGGACATCGCGGCAAAGGGCGAGGCCGGGAAGGTGGTTCTGGAGGGTGATGCCACCCGTTCCGATGATGGCGATGTTCAACGTGCTCATGTGGAATTCCCGAGACCTTCCGGGGCAGGCACCCCGGATTCAAGTTCCCAGTTCCCGGGAAGCAGGCACTCCCTTTTGGAAAGGATTCGGGGCGGCGATGTCCTCATCGCCATTGGGAAAGGCGTTGGAACGGCGACGAGGACGTCGCCACCCCGTTTCATGGGAGGCAGTGTCAAGATGCGCCCCCGGGAAGCGCCCCCCGGAAATCTGCTTGCCCCGAGTTACCCGAGCCGACTTAGGTTTTCCCTACTCCGTTCCAACCACTTTGTCGCAATCCCAGTCGCGCTCAACTCCCCCCCCATGACACCTCCTCAAGTCGGTGCCGTCGTGCTGATCGGTTTCGGCACCCTCTGGTTTTTCGCGCCGAACCATTCTTCCAAGGACAGCGGTGGCGGCGGGGGGCCGCTGCCGGATGCACCGCAGGAAGCTCCGTTGATCGCCAAGGTCCGTTCCGCAATGGGCGCGCCGAGCATCCAACGGGACGGGGAAGACTCCCCGTGGACGGAGGTGGGCCTTTCGTACGAACTGCGGGCCGGAACCCGGATCGTCACCGACTTTGGCGAGGAACTGGTCTTGGATCTGGCGTCCGGCGGCCAGATCACCTTGGGTCCGGGATCGTTGCTCGAAACGGCCATCGGCCCGGACGGCACGCCCACCCTGCGGTTGCAGCGCGGCAAACTGGTCGGGTTTGTGGAGGGGGAACCCGTGGA
>JBIKWS010000436.1:0-4214 GCA_044356195.1 Cyanophyceae cyanobacterium | reverse complement strand
TGTACCAACCCCTCCTCCAGAACGATCCGTTCGTACGTGCTTCGCCGTTTGGTCTGCATGCTCGCCTCCATATGCCTCAGATCTTTCCGAAATCCTACCTCCTCCTCGTCCGGCAACGCCAGCAGCCAGTGCACCAGACGCATCAGCTCGCGAATCTCCACATCGCCCATCCCGGATTCCAGCAACGCTCTCACCAGCCCCAGCTTCCCGCTTCGCCGAGCGTTTGGGTTTCTTGTCGTTCCCTGGGCCAGTCGATGCGCTTCGATGATCCGCGCCACCGGATTGCCGGCAGCGATCCACGGTGTCAGGTCGAGCTGCGCCAACTTGCAGGTGGCGTATTCGTAAAGAATCGACATGCCGCCCAACGCGAAGGTGTACGGGCCGGGATTCCATCGCGGATGGGGATCGGCCAGGATCGCCAGACTCACCGGTTGTTGCCCGAATCGATCCAGGATCCAGCAAAGGTATCGAAACATCCGGGACGGGAGTTCGTCATCGCGCTGCGACTGCACCTCGACATGAATCAGGAGCAGTTCCGACGCCCCGTCCCTGCGTTGCAGCTTGATGAGCTTGTCGACCCGCTGCTGCCCCGTCGCCGAACCTCGGACAATTTCCTGCAACTCGGTGTCCAGAAACTCAGGTTCCACGGACCAGTCGACCAGTTGGGCCAACTGCGGATGGGTGATCTCAAGGCATGCCGGAAGGAACGTTTCGAGCGTTGCCTTCCACGCCGTGTCATATTCGGTCTTCAGCTTCAACGAACCGTTGCTACGCCGCGGGCCATCGAAAGGTTACCGACTCATTCAGGAATCAATCGGATGTGAAGGAAGGCACGCGGCCTGTCCGGGGCGAGAACGATGCCTTCCGGACCGACGCTGGATTCCACCACGGTCCACCGTCCGTCACCCAGGTCCTCGGAGACCTCCAGCTGATATCGGCGTCCCGGGCGTCGGGGTGTGCAGGTGATCCGCACGCCACCGGGTTCCAGCACCGCGCCGACCCGGAGCACCGATTCCGCCGCGCGTGGATCGGTGCCAGCGAGCACTTCCTCCATGTTTGATGCGCCATCGGCGTCCGCATCGCCCGCCTCGTCCAGGAATGTCGGGGCCGCCACCCCGCCCACCATGCCGGACGCCAGCGACACCTGGGCCGGCGTTGAACCCGCGGCGGGAATCCGCACGTACCAGTCGCCGGGATCGAGATCGACGGCGCCGAACCACCCGTTGGCATCCGTGGTCGTTGTGCGCCGCTGGCTCCACGCACCGAACCGACGCAACTCGATCACGGCGCCATCCATTGGCGTGTTCGTGACGGTCATTGCCCGCGCGAGAAGGTGCGTCCGCGTTGGGGACCTCTTCCATGCGGGTTCCCATGCCGGTGCCAACTCACCAAACAACGGCGTCGCCACACCATCCGGCGCACCCGGCTTCGAACCCGCCGTCAGGAACTGCGCCGTGGTGACGTCGGTGGCCGGCACGGCGCGGCTGTAGAAAACCATGCCATCCGCGGGACCCGAGCGCGTGGTGGGCCGACGCGTGCTGCGGGCCTGCACCAAGGCGTTGGACATCGAGTTCAGGTACGATCCCATGCCGAGCGCCACCGCACGGCGGTAGCGATGGTCCTTGGCGAACTGGCTCCAGGCCGACCAATCCGTGGCGCGTTCCGATTGGCGGAAGTAGGCCATGGGAATGTTGAGATCGAGAAGCCCCTCCTCCATCCACCCGCGCCAATCCTGCAACACGGTGCCGTAAGCCGCAGACGAGGGGAACTGCCCGGTGGCAGTGATGCCGGGGGCCCAGGCAATCGTCGCTGCCGACACGATCACCTGCGGCTTCACGCGCATCGCATCGAGGTACAGCCGACGGACCACGCCGGTCACCTGGTCGCGTCGGAACTGCAACCAGGCCGCATCATCATTCGCGGGCATTCCGGTGCGGTTCCGCAGGCGGTTGAAGCGGGCCACCGCTTCCGCATTGAACCCCCATTCCCGACCCGCGTAGCGGATGTAATCCCAGTGGATGCCGTCGACGTCGTATCGCGACACGACGTCCATGGCGACGCGATGGGTGTGTTCCTGAACTTCGGGATGGCCGGGATCGAAGGCGTGGTTGGAACCGTCCCAGGTGATGCCGGTGCGATTGCGCGTGAGCCAATCGGGATGGAGGCGATACGGGTGATCCAGCTGCGTGGGAACGGCGGTTTCGCGGTTCCAGATGTTGAAGGCCACGATCCACGCGTGAACCTGGATCCGCGCCTTGCCGCCGCTGGTGTCGTGGGCGGTGCGCACCAACTCGGCGAGCGGATCAAAGCCGCTGGCCACATCCGTCGCCACCGGCTCCAGGCCGCCGCGGTAATAGGCATCGCCGCGTTTCCGGACCTGGACGAAGACCGCGTTGAATCCGCCCGCCCGGGCGTCGGCGATCACCTGCCGTGCCTCGGTGGCATTCCGCAGGCCGGCATGGAAGGCATCCACCCAGAACCCCCGCACCTCGGGCGTCTGGCCGCGAAGGCAAACGGCGTGCGCAGCCAGCCAGCCCAAGGCCAGGAGCCAGCACATGCCACCACGCCAGAGAGGACTGTGGCCGCCCAGCGGATTGGTTTGCTTCACCGTCATGGCAGACAAAGACCTCATCCCCGGACCTCGTCAAGGGCGTCACCGGAGCGGATTCCGGGGTGGCGAGGCACCACCACCCGAAGTCACCTCACACGAAACCTAACCCGCAAACGCTCACGGATGATTCACCCCTTCCGGCAGCGCTCGACGAAGTTCGACGTCCGCTCCATGGCGACCTGGATCCGGTCAAACGCCGTGGCGAAACACATGCGGAGGAACCCCTCACCGCTGGGTCCAAAGGCCACGCCAGGAACCGCCGCGACCTTCTCCTCCTGCAACAGCCGGACGGCGAATTCCTTCGAGGTCAGCCCGGTGCTGCGGATGTCGGGGAACGCATAGAACGACCCGCGCGGCAGGTTGCAGGGAAGCCCCATGTCATTCAGGGCTTTCACGATGAAATTGCGCCGCATCTTGTACTGTTCGCGCATCTCCGCCGCGGCGGCCTCGCCGTGTTCGAGCGCTTCCACCGCTGCCTCCTGCGCGATGATGCTCGCGCACATGATCGCGTATTGGTGGACCTTCATCATCGCCTCAATCAGGTCGGTCGGCCCGCAGGCGTACCCGATCCGGAATCCGGTCATCGCAAACGCCTTCGAGAATCCATGCAGGAAGATCGTCCGTTCGGCCATGCCCGGCAGGCTCGCGATCGATACGTGCTCCCCTTCGAAGGTCAGTTCCGAATAGATCTCGTCGGTGAGCACCAGCAGGTCGTGCTTCCGCACCACCGCCGCCACTTCCTCAAGCTGGGCCCGCGTCATCGTGCCGCCCGTGGGATTCGTGGGGAACGAAAGCATCAGGACCTTCGACCGCGGCGTGATCGCGGCTTCCAGTGCTTTCGCGGAAACCGCGAACCCGTCCTCCGCCCGGCACGCCACCGGCACCGGCACCGCATGGGCCAGCACCACCGACGGCGCGTAGCTCACGTAACAGGGCTCGTGGTAGATCACCTCGTCGCCCGGGTTCAGCACCGCGCGCAAGGCCAGGTCCAACGCCTCCGAAACACCCACCGCCACCAACACCTGCGTCTTGGGATCGTACCGAACCCCGAACTTCTGGTGCACGTACGCGGCGATCGATTCGCGCAGACGCAGCAATCCCAGGTTGGCGGTGTATTGGGTCCGACCCCGTTCCAGGGCGTAGATGGCCGCCTCACGGATGTGCCAGGGCGTGACGAAGTCCGGCTCGCCAACTCCCAGGGAGATGGCCTCCGGCATGCGCTGCACGATGTCGAAGAAGTCGCGGATTCCCGATCGGGGGATTCCCGCGACGTGGTCGGCTACGAAGTTCCGAGTGGTGGTGGACATGCTGTGTTTCCGGTGATGGGTGGGATGAAACCGAAGCCGGGCAAGGGGGGAAACACCGAAGTGCCGGTCCCCTGACCGGCACGGGGAGAACCCTGCCGGCCGTCAGGCCCGGGCTGCCTCCAACGAACCGGCAGCCGCGGCCTCAGCGATAGCTCGAGCCGCCCGGGCGCGGGCGGCGGCTTTCGCAAGGTGGGATGCAACCAAGTTCATCTTCCCAAACCTCACCCGGGACCCACCCCCGGAGTCAAGCCCCGGGATCCCGGGTCGCCTCGTTGCCCCCGTTTGAAAACGCGTTC
>JBIKWS010000435.1:0-4224 GCA_044356195.1 Cyanophyceae cyanobacterium | reverse complement strand
ATCCGCGGACAGGAGCGCGGAAGCGGCCTGTCCTACCGCAAGCAGGGCGACTTCGTTCTCGGCCCTTCCCAGACCTGGGTGACGATCGATGAGAACCCCGCCTCCATCAACGACGGCTGGTTCGTCCATGAGTCGAGGACGTCCTTCGTGGACTATCCGGCCTCTTATCACAACGGCGCCGGCGGCTTGTCCTTCGCCGACGGCCACTCCGAGATCAAGAAGTGGCGCTCGCCGATGATCGAGAGCTACGGCAAGAGGACCCGGTTCGACGTCCGCCTGGACACGCAGGATGCGACCTGGCTCTGGGAGCGGACCACGCGGTTCTGAGCGCGCAAGCCGGCCAATGTGATCAACCCTTGCGTCCCGTGGGCTTGACGAGGTCCACGAGTGGCACCGCTTCTATTCCCTCCGCCAACGGATAGCGCCTGGTGCCCGGATACACCACGCGCACTTCATCGAGCTTCAGGTCGGCCATGGCGATGCGCATGGATGGGGTGATGGTTGGGGCGTCCACCCGCTTGCACTCGATGCCAATGCGGCGGCCTCCCTTGAAGACCACAAGATCCATCTCGGCTCCTTGGTGGCTTGCCCAGAAGTAGGCGTCGTCTGGCTGCAGGGCCTTCAGGGCCTCCTCGATGGCATAACCTTCCCAGGACGCCCCTACCTTTGGATGGTGCTCGAGATCCCGCTCGTTGGTGATGCCTAGCAGGGAATGGAGAAGGCCGCTGTCACGGATGTAGATCTTGGGAGCCTTCACCTGGCGCTTGCCCAGGTTCTCGAACCAAGGAGGCAGTTGCCGAATCATGAACAGTCCGGTCATCAGGTCCAGATGGCGTCGGACCGTGGATTCGTTGACGCCGAGCGCCCGGGCGAGTTCAGCGGCATTCCAGATCTGGGCGTGGTAGTGGGCGACCATGCTCCAGAAGCGCCGCAGGGCCACTGCTGGGATCGAGATGCCCCATTGCGGAACGTCGCGCTCAAGGAAGGTCTGGAGGAACTGGCGGCGCCAGCAACGCCACGATCCGGCTCCGCTTCAGCGCGGTCCGGACCAGGGTGAGGTCTGCCTTCCGGTCGATCATGCCAGAGTATTGACCATGAAATTCCCGCATTCAATGCGGGAATTTCATGGTGCCGAATGGAAGGACTCCATGGAAATCCGGTGCCTGGCCCCGAGTTTTCATAAACGCGATTCAAGCAATGATGATTGAGGGCTTCGCGATCCTCAAAAGTGCCCGCCACGGCGAGGAAGGACGAAGAGCCCGGGCGGCCGACCTTTCCGCACGCGTCGGTATCGGGATCGGTATCGGCATCGGTATCGAAAACGAAGTGGAGAGAGTGTTCGATCCCGATCCCGGGGAACAGCGCCGAGGACTGTCGCCACCCGTTCGCTGCAGGGCGGGGACGGGAGGATGCCCATTTCTTCCGGAAGCCTGGTGTTCGGTACCGGCCCAAGGTGACTGGACCATGAATGGGCAGGTGCCCTGCGATGCGTTTGTCAGCGCGCCGCCGCCAGCGTCTGGCGGAACTGCTCGGTCAGGGGGCCGTGCATCATGTTCAGCATGTCGACCACGAGCTTGTCGGCAGTGGCGGGATTTCCGCCCTTGGGGAACGGTGGCTGCGGGTCGTATTCCCCGAGGAGCTGCATTCCCTGGGCGTAGAAGTCGCCGCGGAATCGGCGGATCAATTCGACGCCGAGATCGAGGCCGGCGCTGACACCGGCAGCGGTGACGCGGTCGGTTCCATCGAAGACGATCCGTTCGCGGACGGGGGTCGCACCGACGTCCTTGAGGACGTCCAACGTTTGCCAGTGGCTGGTGGCCTTGCGCCCCTTGAGCAGGCCGGCCGCGCCGAGGAGGAGGGATCCGGTGCAGACGCTGCCGGCGAGCTTGGCCTTGGATCCGCGGTCGGCCACGAAGCGGCGGGTCTTGTCGTCGGCGATGGCCGCCAGGGTTCCGGTCACGCCGCCGGGAATGAGAAGCAGGTCCAGATTCGCGGGGCACTCGGCGAAGGTCATGTGTGGTCGGATGCAGAATCCGCCGTTGGTCGCGCCCTCGCAGGGGACGAGGTCCTTGGTCTTGGCGACGAAGCGCACCGTGGCTCCCATCATCCCAGCGAGGAAATAGTGGGGACCGAGGGCATCCAACGCGGTGAACTCCGGATAGACCAGGATGGCGATCTGCTCGGTGCCCATGCGCAACTGGGGTTGATGGGCGTGAAGGGCCGCATTGTGGGCGTTGGTGGCGGCGGCCTGGGCCTGGGTCGCTGTGGCACCGGCTGCAGCGGCAAGTGTCAGGAAGCGGATCAGGTCACGTCGGGACAGGAGATTGGTTTCCATGGCGCGATCAGAAGTAGTAGTTGCCGAAGATGTGGACGATGCGGAGATCGGGACTGGGGGAGTTGGTCAGTTGAAAGCGGTTCCCCGGGACCCACTCGACGGAGCCGTCGGACCACGCGCGGTGGATGCCTTCGAGTTCGTCGGCGTGGAAGCGGAAGTCCGGGTATTTGGTCGTGTTCCGACGGTGGAAGAATTCGAACCGTCGGGGCTCCTGGATGAGGAACTCGTCGAGGATGTCGGTCCAGAGGACGCCGCGTTGGGTATTGGCGCTGTCCGCGGCGTGGCCGGCATTGACGATGGTGGCGAACCCGCCGGAGACCATCGCCGATTGCTCCACGCCACCCACGTAGAGGTAGCCGGTGTAGATGCCGCCACCGAAGGCCGGGCCTTCCGCCAGACCGGAATCCACCGCCATCGGGCAATTGATCCAGCGCGGCTGGTTCTTCCGCTTGGGCCAGCCAGGAAACGGACCGGGCGGCAGCGTTGTGCCGAGGTAGCGGGCGAGGGATTGCAGACGTTCGAGCCGGATGCCGCCGGGGACCGATGCGTCCATCGGAGGGAGTTTCTGGAAGTCGGCCTGATAGGCCAGGTCGGCGATGGCGAACTGGCGGAGGTTGTTCAGGCAGGTCAGGCGGCGTGCGCGATGGCGTGCGCGGCCGAGCGCTGGCAGCAGCAACGAAGCAAGGATGGCGATGATCGCCACGACGATGAGGAGTTCGACCAGGGTGAACGCCGGTCTTCCTTCCTTCTCAGTCCGTCCTGTGTGCCTGCCGAAGTGCATCAGGGCGGGAGGAGCCGGAAGAACCCGGATGGCGTCGCGACGGAAATGGGGAGCGGAATCGAAGCCGCACCGGCACCATCCAGGGTCCCGGACGCGACGAGGGTCCACGATGCGGAAGGGAGCGTAGGGTCCGGACTGGCGCGCAGGGTGAACGGGGCACCCGGGCTTCCGCCGATGGCACGGATCCGCCATGAATCCCCGACCTGTTCCGGTGCTGCCAGCAAAGCCGACTGGGAGGCCACGTCCAACCGCCCCGTGAAGATGAAGTCACCGACATCGCGCAACGCATCGGACGGGGTTGCGTACAGGAAATTGGCGATCTCGAACGAGACGGCGAGGTCGCCGCTCAGCGTGAATCCCTCCGGGGATTCCTGGATCTGCGGATTCACCAGGTCGAAGGCGGCCACGCTCGGTGCGATGTTGCCCTTGAGGTGCCATCCGGAGCCGCCGAACCGATGCCGCGTTGCGCTGTAGAACAGCGTGAAGTCGCCATAGAGGAGGTTGCCCCCACTGCTCACGCGGAACCGGGTGATGCCGCCCAGCCCGATGCTGCCCGTATGGTTCGTGAGGTCGCCCGGGGTATAGGCGAAGGTAGTGGGCTGCGTCGTGCGTCCGGTCTGGTTGGTCACCGTTGGGCCGTTCATGACGAAACGTTGCCCGGCATAGGTCGGTATGACCGGCGCAGCGTCCGCAAGGATCTGCCCGTAGTCACGGGCATTGGCGGCTTCCTGATCAAAGAAGGCATCCAGGACCAAAACCGGAGGCGTGGACCCGATGCCGGAAGCGAGGGTATTCCACGCAGCCGGATCGAGGTTCATCTGCGCGACGCCGGAAACCAGCGTCTCCGCCGCCAATCGCGACACCATTCCGGCGAACGCGCAGAGTCCCGTCAGGGCAATGAGCCGCGAGGTGGAGGCGGGAAACGGGCGTGGGTGGAAACGTGGGTTCAAGGCCGGTTCCGTGACGTGAACGCGCGGCGCGCCAGCGGCAGAAGGACCGCCATCGACAGCAGGGCGACGGTTGAAGGTTCGGGAACCGTGACCACTCCGGTAAAGGTGAAGGTTCCAACGTTCCGGAGCGTGTCTGTGGGTGTCGTCAGAAGGAAGTT
>JBIKWS010000434.1:0-4228 GCA_044356195.1 Cyanophyceae cyanobacterium | reverse complement strand
GCGCTGGCTCATAATCCGTGAAATCCGTGAAATCTGTGGAACCACGAGCGCTGGCTCACAATCCGTGAAATCTGTGAAATCTGTGGAACCACGAGCGCTGGCTCACAATCCGTGAAATCTGTGAAATCTGTGGAACCACGAGCGCTGGCTCATAATCCATGAAATCCGTGAAATCTGTGGATCCACAAGCGCTGGCTTATAATCCGTGAAATCTGTGAAATCTGTGGATTCCAGTAAGTTCGTTTGCCTGTCTCGGTGGATGGGTTTGTGTCTGGCGGGCGCGATGGCATCGGTGGTCGCGCAGGCCGGTGTGATCACGGAGGTCACGCGGACCTATACCGTGGGGTATGTGCTCGGGGACGTGGAGGATCCGCCGCTGACGTTCGAGCAGACGGTGACGGACTCGACGATCACGTCGCTGACGGAGGTGCGTGTGGGATTGCACCTGGTGGGGGTGAATCCCGGGGAGGGTTGGGCGAGCGAGATGTATGTGTCGCTGAACCAGGACCTGACGCGGACGGCGGTGTTGCTGAACGGGGTTGGGATCACGGGGACGGACCCGGTGGGCTTTGGATATGATGGTTGGAATGTGACGTTCCGGGATGGGGCGTCGGCGGGTGATGTGCATGGGGTAGTGCCTGGGACGACGGTGTTGCTGGGTGAAGTGGAGCCGGACGGTCGGTTGGATGCGACGGACACGGCACGGCCGTCGATGTTGTCGGTGTTCGTGGGTGGGACCGGGAACGGGGTGTGGCGGTTGAGCGTGGGGGATTTGAGTGTGGGAGGACAGATGCAGTTGGTGTCGTGGTCGCTGACGTTGAGTGGGGCGTCCCCGATACCTGAGACGGGTGTGTGGGTGGGGAGTGGGGGCGTGTTGATGGCTGGGTGGCTGTGGTGTTTGCGGCGGGCGCGGCGGGGTTGAGGTGTGGGTTTTACGGCACGCCGGAGGCGTGGGAGCGGGTAGCCGGGGTGCGAAGCGACCCCGGGTGCGTGCTTCGCACGACCCGGGGCTATCGGCTCCCATCCCTCCGGGATGAAAGAGGCGAGGGAGGGGGCGTGCGTTGGGTGGATGTCGTGGGTTTCCGTCCCGTGGGATGAAGGAGTCGATGAACGTGTCGCGCGGTCGGTGGGTGCGTTGGCTCTCATCCCTCCTTGATGCCTTTCACGCCGGAGGCGTGGGAGCGGATAGCCCGGGGTGCGAAGCGACCCCGGGTTAGGGTCGGGAAAGGATGAACAACCCTGGAGGGGTTGAAGGATCGGGAGCCTTCGCACCCCTGCCGGAGTGCGTTGGCTCCCATCCCTCCGGGATGAAACGCGCGCCTGGCGCATCATGCGCAGTCATCGATTAGGTACCCCTCTGGTTAGCATCATCATGCGATTGGGGGGGTATCAGAAAAATGCCACGCTCACTCCCTATGCATCCATATGGCATGAATCGTATCCCATCCCTCCTGCTGGCCGGACTCGCCTTCGGGCTCGTGTCCACCGCGCAGGCCGCCTCGTTCCTCTTCACTGAATCCGGTGATGGGGATCTTTCCAACATCCCCGCCAGCCCCACTATCCTCGGAGATCATCCATCGACGGTCGGCTTCTCGATCGGGAGCAACTTCGTTCGTGGCTCCACGGTCACGGGGGACCCGGACATCTTCAGCTTCACCGTCGGCGTGGGCTACCAATTGTCCGCGATCCAATTGACCTCCTATGCCAGCACGGACCTCCGTGGATTCATCGCAGTCCAGTCGGGCTCGATCTGGAACAATGGCGTCGGTGCCGGGGGCAACTTCACCCGATCGACGATCCTGGGGTACACGCATTTCGGGACGCACGCGACAGCGGCCAAGGTGGGTCAGGATCTCCTCGACAACCTGGGTGCCTCGAGTGCCGGCGGGGCCATCGGCTTCAGCGGTCCATTGGGTGCGGGAACGTACACCTTCCTGGTGCAGCAGACCGCGGCGGCCGTGGTCAACTATGAGTTCGATCTCCAACTGACTCCGGTGCCTGAACCGGGCGAGTATGCCATGGTGGCCGGAGCGCTGCTGGGCGGCTTCGCCGTCTGGCGCCGGCGGTCGGCGTCTCGGGCGTGAGCCGGACAAGCTGACTCGCGCAGAGACGCGGAGCCGCAGAGATAAAGGCTGTTCAATTGTTGGCATCCCTGTGGGGATGCCTTTCACGCCGGGGGCGTGGGAGCGGATAGCCAAAACGGGGTGCGAAGCGACCCCGGGTCCTATTGGCGCAGCATTACCCAATATTTGGCGCATGCGGATGGAGGGGGCCCATGCAGAATCGTTCATGGACCGGGTTCGCTGCGGATCATGGGTGATCAAACCGCAGCTGGACCGGAATCCGTCGACTGCGCCATGCATCTCACCAACACCGCACCACTGACCGGCCCCCCTCTCGCTGATCGCGCGGGGCGGGTTCCGACGCGGTCCAGTTTCGTGGTGCGGCTGAAGGACTGGGGCGACCGCTCGATCTGGGAGGGATTCTTCCAGCGGTATGGTCGGCTGGTGCGTCAGGCGGCGGTGCGCTCCGGACTGAGCGCGGATGAGGCCGAGGACGTGGTCCAGGAGACGGCGCTTTCGGTGGCTCGGAAGATGCCGGACTTCGTGTATGAGCGGACCCGGTGTTCTTTCGAGGGATGGGTGCGGCACGTGGCGCGTCTGCGCATCGTGGACCAGCTGCGTCGTCGGACACCTGCGGTGGTGAATCTCGAAGAGCACGGGGGCGAGGAAGGCGAGGGATTGCTGGAATCGATCCCGGATGCGGCCGCAGCGGAACAGGTGGACGTGGCCTGGCGCGAAGCGTGGCGCCTGAATCTCCTCCAGACGGCGATGGAGCGGTTGCAATTGAAGGTCTCACCCGACCATTTCCAGATTTTCCACCTGATCGTGGTCTCGGGGATGTCCGGTCCCGAAGTGGTGCGGACCCTCGGGGTGAGCCTGACCAAGGTGTACGCAGTGCGGCATCGGTTGAGCCGGCAGTTGAAGCAGGAGGTCGCCCGCCTGCAGGAGACCCCGGGCGGACTCGGCTGAGGCACGGCGAGGTTTGTGATGTCATCCGAGGCTGGGCCAACGCACAACCCGAGCAGCGATCCTGCGCTGCCGCGGGTTCCCGAGCATGAGTTGGTCCGGTGCGTCGGAGCCGGAAGCTACGGTCAGGTCTGGCTGGCGCGCTCCGTCCTCGGCAGCTGGCGGGCGGTCAAGGTGGTTCACCGACGGCTGTTCCGGGAGGATCGGCCCTATGAGCGGGAATACATGGGCGTCCAGCGGTTCGAGCCGCTTTCCCGCGAGGACGAAGGCTTCGTCGACATCCTGCAGACGGGGCGGAACGACGACGGCGGGTACTTCTATTATGTCATGGAGTTGGCCGACGACGCCCGGACCTCGCCGGGCCGTTGGGACGGGGACCCCATCTCCTACGAGCCGCGCACCTTGTCGCGGGTGTTGGCCGGTCAGGAACGGCTTCCCCTCGATGAATGCGTGGAGCTGGGCCTGGCGTTGTGCCGGGCGTTGGCTCGATTGCACGAGGCCGGGCTGATCCATCGGGACGTCAAGCCCTCCAACGTGATCTACGTCGATGGCCGACCGCGCCTCGCCGACATCGGGCTGGTGGTGGAACAATCCGAGGCGTGTTCGTGGGTAGGCACCGAGGGATTCATTCCGCCCGAGGGTCCCAATTCGCCGCAGGCCGATCTCTATAGTCTTGGGAAAGTCCTCTACGTGGCGATGAGCGGGTTGGATCGCGCGGATTTTCCCACCCTGCCCATGGGGCTGGGGACGGGACCGGAGGGGCGGCGTTACATGGAACTGAACGCCATCCTGCTGCGGGCCTGTGCCGCGGCCGTGGGCGCTCGGTATGCCACCGCGACGGAAATGGGCGCGGATCTGGAACTGCTGAAGTCGGGCGGGTCGGTCCGACAAAAGCAGCAACGCGCTTCACCGGCGGTCCGATGGACGATGCGCGCGCTGGCCGTGGGGGTGATCGCGGGAGTGGTTGGCGTCTGGTGGGGAAATTCGCTGCGAGGGCGGGAGGAGAAGCGTGGTCCGGAAGCCAGTACCTCGGCCGTGCGCGCATCGGGCAAGGGTTCCGCCGCCGCGGCCTTCACCGCGATGGGGATGCGCCGGCTCGAGGAGGAGGATGACTCGGCGGCCCTGCTGTACTTCTGCGATGCCCTTTCCGCCGCCGAAGCAGCCGGCGAACCCACGACCCTCCATCGGGACCGGATCGG
>JBIKWS010000433.1:0-4238 GCA_044356195.1 Cyanophyceae cyanobacterium | reverse complement strand
ATCCCTTCTTGCCCCGCGCGACCACGGGGGGCGTTGGCAGCAAGGCAGGCCCATCGAACCGTTGGAGGTGACGCACCGCGCCCACCGGCCGAAAATCTCCAGCCTCCGTCCGCTCCCGAAGGAGAAATCCGGAGGTCAGACGGTCCCGCTCCCGGCCGCCCTCGGTCACCAACCGCGGAATCCGCAACGTTCCTCCCGGCGATGTAACGCCCGATGCCACCACCCGCGAAACCGCCGACAGACCTTCGTGCGGGCGCAATTCAAGGACATCGAAAGCGCCTGCCGTGGTCGGCCCATGGCGGAGTTCCAGCTCCGTCGCCGTGGCCGAGACCTCGGTGATGCCGCGTGCACCCGCCTGGGCCACTCGGAACCAGGCCAGTTCCGCGAACCCACGGATCCCCGGCGGATCCAGTCGCCAACGCGAGTCCTCGGCAGCGCCTGGGACTGACAGGCAGACATCGGTCCAGACGTTGGTTCCTACTTCAAAGTGGGCCGAGGCTTCCTCGCGCGCGCCGTCGCGGAACCAGAACAACTGACCACGCCCGCCTTCACTCGAACGGAGGCGAAGTTCAACCACCAGGTCATTCGTGGTGGTGCCACCCGACGATGGAGCCGTGATGAAAGGATCGGGACCAGTGACCGGAATCCGGAGCACACCGGAATCACCGGAGGCGAGTGGGCCCACGTCGTGGGTTGCCTCCCATGCGGCGGGTGGCACGAAAGAATCGGCCGTCAGCGCACACATCATCGCCACACACCCCAGGAGGATTCCGTTCACTCGATTCATGGCAGGCGGGGAGCATGGGTCAGGAGCGGTGTCCGTGCGAGAGTTCAGGAGGCTGGGGACAACGCCGGGTGAGGGCACCCGGCCTTCACACGGAGTTCCCAGTTTCCAGAAGCCAGTTTCCAGAAAACTCCATGAGCCTCGCCGGGTGAGGGCACCCGGCCTTCACATGGAGTTCCCAGTTTCCAGAAGCCAGTTTCGTGCGCGGACCCCTTGAGCCTCGCCGGGTGAGGGCACCCGGCCTTCAATCCCTCTTGGATCTGGATTCTGGAAACTGGGAGCTCCAGAGGAAGACGCTACTCGCGACGCGCGGTTCCGGGTAGCGTGGCAGCGTGCAATGGATTCCAGCCGTGGTGCGGATCTACCGGGAGGATTGGCCCCGGGTGGTCCTGGCTCTGGCATTGGCTGTCGGCGTCACCGCCGCCGGCCTGCTCAAGCCGTGGCCGCTGGCACAGCTGGTGGACGGTTGGGGACGCTCCCCGTCGGCCTCACCGGAGACCGCGAAGTGGGTGACGGCGCTGTTCGCGCTGTACGCCCTGCATGCCGGGTTGGGTGCCCTTCTGAACCTGGTCCTCATCCACACGGGATTGCGCGGATTGCAACGGGTGCGCCAGTCCGTGTTCGACTGGTTGCTGGGCCTCTCCATGCGACGCCTGCTGGGCTCACAGGCGGGCGACCTGATCTACCGGTCGACCTGGGACACCTATGCCTTCCAGACCCTGTTCCAACACGGGGTCTTCACCTTCCTGACCGCCTCGGGATCCCTGATCGCGATGTCGGTGGTGATGTGGCGGATCAACCGTCCGCTGGCGTTGGTGGCGCTCGCGACCGTGCCACCGCTGCTGATCGTCATGCAGGCGTTCGGCAAGGGGATTGGCGGCCGCGCCGACGCCGCCCAGCGGGCTGACAGCCGGCTGGCGTCCCGCTTCCAGCAGGCGGTTTCGCACCTCGCCCTGATCCAGGGATTCACCGCTGAAAGCGAGGAATCCCGCCGATTCCACACGGACGCCAGCGAATCGCTCCGGGCACGCGGACGCCAGCATGCCTTCGAGCTGGGCTACCTCGCCTCGGTGGGGCTCGTCTTCGCCGCAGGAACGGCGGCCATCGTCTGGTTTGGAAGCCGGGAGCTGGCGTCCGGACGCCTTTCGCTTGGAACCTTCCTGGTGTTCCTCGCCTATCTCGCCCAGTTCTACGAACCGCTCCAGCAACTCTCCGGCGTCGGCACCACCGTCAGCAATGCGGGCGCCGGAGCCCGGCGCATCCTCGAACTCCTTTCGCAACCCCGCGAACCGCATCCGCCCGAACGTCCCGTGGCCCTTCCGCCTGCGGCTCCGACCGGGCGCGCCATCACCTTCGAGAAAGTTTCGTTCGGGTATCAACCGGGGCAACATGTCCTCAGCGATTTCAACCTGCAGGTCGCTGCCGGCGAGACCCTCGCGATCATCGGGCCCAGCGGTGTCGGCAAATCGACCCTGCTGGGTCTCGTCCCGCGATTCATGGATCCGGACGCCGGAATCCTGCGCATCGACGGCATCGACCTGCGGCAGCTCCGCCTCGCCGACCTGAGAAAGTGCATCGCATGGGTGCCTCAGGAACCCATCCTGCTACCGGGA
This sequence comes from Cyanophyceae cyanobacterium, assembly GCA_044356195.1. Taxonomy (GTDB): domain Bacteria; phylum Verrucomicrobiota; class Verrucomicrobiia; order Limisphaerales; family UBA9464; genus UBA6176. Next base: position 1,841 of record JBIKWS010000433.1, on the reverse strand, counting down.
ACCATTGCTGAGAATCTGGCCTATGGCCGGCCGGGCGCCTCGCGGGAGGAGATCCGCGCAGCCGCAGAGGCCGCCCAGGCGCACGCGTTCATCGAACGCCTGCCCCAAGGCTATGAAACGGTGGTCGGGGACGGAGCCATCCACATGAGCGTCGGTGAGAAGCAACGACTGAACCTGGCCCGGGCATTCCTCAAGGATGCCCCGATCCTGCTGCTCGATGAACCGACCAGCGCACTCGACGCCACCAGTGAGGCCCTGGTCATCCAGGCATTGTCCCGGCTCCGTCAGGGACGCACCACCCTGATGGTCGCCCACCGGTTGCAGACCCTGTCGATCGTCGACCGGACGGTCACCCTTCAACCCGTGCCACCCTCCTTGCCTGCCGTATGACCCTGTTCCGGCGCATGAGCTTGGTTGTGGGGATCCCGGGCCTGCTCCTGAGTGCCCAGATCCGACCGCTCACCCTCGAGGATCTGGCGACGCGCGCCGCACGGATCTGCCACGGACGGGTGGAAACCGTGGAGGTGACCCGGGAGGCGTCGGGCAACTTCGTCACCCGGGTCGAGATCGCCACCCAGACAATGTGGAAAGGCAGCCCGACCAACCGCGTTACGGTGACGCAACCCGGCGGCACCCTGGGCACCCGGCGCGTGGTCATTCCCGGAGCTCCGACCTTCGTTCCGGGTGAGGAAGTGGTCGTGTTCCTGTCCCTCAACCCCCGTGGCGAATGGCTCACGCTCGACCTCGCCCAAGGGAAGTTTTCGGTCGAAAGGAGCGGTTCGAACGCCTGGGTGCGGAATGTTGTCCACGGTGGAAGTCCGGTGCCGGGAGGATTCCGCCCGCCTCACCAGCAACCGTTGTCGCTCGAAGTCCTTCAGAATCGCGTCGCCGAGACCCTGAAATGAATCCGCCGTTCCTACGCCCGTTGCTGGCGGCATCCCTGTTGGGTGCCGTGACTCTTCCCCGCGCCGAGGCGGCCGTCCTGCGAACGGAGTCCGGTTCCCCGCCCTTGCGTTGGAATTTCGACCGGTACCTGGCCGAGTACTTCCCCGACCAGAACCCGGACACACGGGCCATCCGGTTCCATCTCGGGACCACCGTCTCGCGCTTTGGCGCCCAATCCAACGAATGGAACAGCGTGAGGGCGGCGTTCGCGCAATGGCAGGCCATCCCGAACACCAAGATCCGTTTCGAGGAGGCCGCCCCCGTTGCCGCCCCCTCCAACCTGAGCGCCCTCGACGGCCGGAATGACATCGTCTGGCTGTCCCCGGGGACCTACGGCCAGGGCGACCTCGGCGAACGCATCTCGCTGACCTCGGGCACCATCGCCCTGACGGTCCTCGCCCTCGACTTCGACTTCGACGGCAACTCCACAGGCACCATTGTCGAGGCAGATACCGTCATCAACCGTGACCTCAACTTCACCACCGATTACGGGTCGCCAACCAGCAGCCAGGTCTTCCTCGAATCGACCGTCCTTCACGAAATCGGGCATTGGCTGGGCATGAACCATTCGCCCCTCGGGGCCGCCACGCTTTGGTGGTACTCCGGAAACGGCGTCGGCGCCGGAGCCGGGCTGTCGTCGGACGACATCTCCTACGCCCGGTCGACGTACGGCCAGACGGCCGCCATGCAGGCAGATGGTGTTGTCTCCGGAACGGTAACCAGTGGTGGGAACGGGGTTTCCGGAGCCTTGGTATCTGTGGAACAGACGAACGGGATCGTGGTGGCAGGAACCATCACGGAACCGAACGGAACGTTCCGTATTCCGGGAATTCCAGCGGGGAGTTACCGTTTGCGGGCATATCCCTGCGATCCCAACACCGGTGGCGACAACTCGT
>JBIKWS010000432.1:0-4239 GCA_044356195.1 Cyanophyceae cyanobacterium | reverse complement strand
CCAGCCGCCGCTGTATCAGATCAGCCGCCGCAAGCGGATCGAGTACGTCGACGACGATGCTGCGCTGAACCGGATCCTGATCCAGCTCGGCACCGAGGACGTGCGACTGCGGAACCTGGCGGACTCGAAGGAATTCCCGGCGAAGCAGCTGGCGGAGATCCTCGAGTTGCTTCAATCGCTCGAGAAGCTGGCGGTGGGCATCCGCCGCAAGGGCGGGGATTTCGAAGCCTACATCGATGCGCGGGACCACAAGACCGGCGAGCTGCCGCGGCACATCGTGGTCGTGCGCGAGGGCAATCAGGAGACGGTCCATTTCTTCCTGACCGACGAGCAGAACGCGGCCTTCTTCCAGGCGAACCCGGATCTGGAGGAGCGCAGTGCGGCGGTGGTGGCGGCGGCAGGAACGGAAGCTCCCGAGCGCGTCGTGTCCAAGAAGGACGGACCCAGCCGACGGGCGCGCCACGAAGCGTTGTTCGAAAGCCACGCCATCCATGAGCTGCTGTCGCGCTTGGCCAAGAAGGGGCTCGCGATCGAGCACTACTCGGCTCAGGACAAGCCGCTGTTCGAGTTGATCGAAGGTGAGGGCGAACGTCAGCACGTGAAGCCGCTGTTCTCGATCTCCGAGATCCTCGCCTCCGTCACCGAGGTGGGTAAGCGCGGCATCGAGATCAAGCGGTTCAAGGGTCTGGGCGAGATGAACCCCAAGGAACTCTTCGAGACCACCATGAACCCGGCCAACCGGAAGCTCCTGCGCATCGACCTGACCGATGCCGTCGAGGCCGAGGCCATGTTCTCCCGCCTGATGGGCGAGGAGGTCGAACCCCGCCGCCAGTTCATCGAGGACAACGCCCTCAACGTCCGCAATCTCGACGTCTGATCGGATTGGGCCGCCTCCTGTTCCACATTCCTTTCCCTACTTTTTTCCGAATCCATGGCTGACGAAATCATCCCGCCGGGCGGTCCCTCGACCCCGGCCTACGCCGCCAACGAAAAGATCGGCAAGATCAACGTCGCGGACGAGATCAAGAACTCGTTCCTCGACTACTCGATGTCCGTGATCATCTCGCGGGCGTTGCCGGACGTCCGCGACGGGTTGAAGCCCTCCCAACGGCGCACGCTGTTCGCGATGCACGAGTTGGGCGTGATGCCCAACCGCAAGCACCTCAAGTGCGCACGTATCGTCGGCGAAACGATCGGTAAGTATCACCCGCACGGCGACCAGGCCGTGTATTCGACCTTGGTGCACATGGCGCAGCCTTGGGCCATGCGCGAGCGGTTGGTGGATGGGCAGGGAAATTTCGGTTCCGTCGAAGGCGATCCCCCGGCGGCCATGCGTTATACCGAGGCGCGCCTGACGCATCTGGGCGCGGTCCTGATGCAGGACATGGATCAGGACACGGTCGACTTCGCGCCGAACTACGACGAGTCGATGTCGGAGCCGGTGGTGTTCCCGGCCGCGTTCCCGAACCTGCTGGTCAACGGCGGCACGGGCATCGCGGTCGGCATGGCGACCAACATGGCGCCACACAACCTCGGCGAAACGATCGATGCCGTCTGTGCCCAGATCGACAATCCGGACATCACGATCCCGCAGTTGATGCGGTTCATGAAGGGGCCGGATTTCCCGACGGGTTGCATGGTCTGCGGGATGGAGGGCATCAAGCAGTACTTCGCCACCGGTCGCGGCTCGGTGAAGATCCGCGGCAAGGTGGGGGTGGAGCAGCTCAAGGGTAACCGCGAGCAGTTGGTGATCACCGAGATCCCCTACAACGTGAACCGCGCGACCCTCGTCGAGAAGATCGCCGACCTGGTCAACGAGCGGACGCCGGGATTCACCGAGATCACGGCCATCCGTGATGAGTCGGACGAGAACACCCGGGTGGTGGTGGAGCTGAAGCGGGATGGGATCCCCAAGGTGGTGATCAACAACCTGTACAAGCACACCCAGCTGGAGACGAGCTTCTCGGTCAACGCGCTCGCGATCGATCGGGGTCGGCCAAAGACGCTCAATCTCAAGGACCTGATCAACTGCTACGTCGAGCATCGCCGCGAGGTGATCCTGCGGCGGACCCGTTACCAGCTGAAGAAGGCGGAGGAACGCGCCGAGATCCTCGAGGGTTACATCTGCGCGCTGCGCAACCTCGACGAGTTCATCCGCATCATCCGGAATTCCAAGAACCGCGACGAAGCGCGCGTGAAGTTGCTGGCCTTCGCCTGGACAAAATCACAGGTCGAACGGTGGGGCATCTTCCTCCGTTCCGAGGGCCGCCTGGTCGACGGTCGTTACTCGCTCACCGAACGTCAGGTCGACGCCATTCTCGAACTGCGCCTGTACCAACTCACCGGCCTGGAAATCGACAAGGTCGAAGCCGAGTACAAGGAGTTGATGGAACGGATCAAGGACCTGATGGACATCCTGGCCCGCGAAGCCCGCGTGCTGGCGATCATCAAGGCCGAGCTCAAGCAGATCCGCGACAAGCACGCGACGCCGCGACTCACCCAGATCGTTCCGGACGAAGGCGACATCGCCATCGAGGACCTGATCGCGAACGAAGGGGTCATCGTCACGCTCACGCACAACGGCCTGATCAAGCGCACCAACGTTGCTTCCTACCGTTCGCAGAAGCGCGGCGGCAAGGGCGTGATCGGCATGTCCACCCGCGAGGCGGCAACGCCCGAGGATGCCGACTTCATCGAGCGCCTGTTCACCGCGTCCACGCACGATTACCTGATGTTCTTCACGAACATGGGACGCGTGTATGTGGAGCGCGTGCACGAGATCCCGGACATGGGGCGCGCCGCCAAGGGACGTTCCATCGCCAACCTGTTGGAACTGCGTGCGGACGAGAAGATCCAGACACTCGTCCGCGTCGGGGCGAAGTACGGCGCGAACAAGGAGGAGCAGACCTGGCAGCAGACCAACGAGCTCTTCTTCGTCACGAAGCAGGGCACGGTGAAGCGCACGGCCCTGTCCGATTTCCAGAACGTCCGCAAGGGCGGCATCATCGCCATCAACATCGAGGCCACCGACGCCTTGGTGGACGTGAAGCTCACCACCGGAAACAATGAGGTGGTCATCATCACCCGCGAGGGCATGAGCATCCGATTCCATGAGGAGGGCGTGCGCTCGATGGGCCGTTCCGCCACCGGCGTGAAGGGCATCGAACTGGAGAAGGCGGATGCCGTCGTCGCACTCGCGATCGTGGATCCGGGGGCCACGCTGTTGGTCGCCGGCGAGAACGGCATCGGCAAGCGCACCGAGTTCGAGGAATACCGGATCCAGTCCCGTGGCGGAAAGGGCATCATCACCATGAAGACCGGCGAGAAGACCGGTGCCGTGGTGGGCGCGCTGACCGTGCTCGACGGCGACGAACTCATGCTCATCACCGTGGGCGGCCAGATGGTCCGCATCCCGGTGAAGGGCATCCGCGAAGCCGGTCGGAATACGATGGGCGTGAAGCTCATCGACCTCGCACCGAAGGATCGGTTGCAGGCCATCGCCCCGGTCATCTCCGAAGGTCAGGAGGACGAAGCCGTCGGCGAACCGGGATTGCCGATGGGGTGATTCTGGGGAGGGGACGGGTTCACGCCGAGACGCGGAGATCGCCGAGGGAGGTTAGCCCACGACAGGTGCGGAGCACCGGCAGATGGTAGCCCAGCGCGTAAGCGCTGGGTTACGGTTGGCTGGGGAACCAGCCCCGGAGGGGCGACAGATTCACCGATCCGGGCTCAATCCCTTCGGCGTCGTGGGAGATAGAGGTCCTGTGTGGTCGCGGTGTGCACCGTCAGTCCGGCCAGCGACTCCATGAGCGCGTCGACCTGCGGCTCGGGGAGCCCGTACCGGAGTTGGAATCGATCGCGGAAGACCCGTGTGAACCCCCATCGGAGATCCTGCTCATCGCGGGCCAACGTTTCCACGAGTGGGGCGTAGATGTCTTTCCCGGGACCTTCGGACATCGACTTCTGGAGGCCATGGAGGAAGTCCGTCATTTCGCCCGAGCTGGCCACAAACCGGAGACAGTCGAGCAGGCACTCACTGCTGGTTGAATGATGTATTCGGCACGACTTCGACAGTCTGCTCAACCCCGCCACTCCAACCAAAGAATCCAGGAATCATTGTTGGATCGAAGGCCAGCAACTGCATCAGGGGTTCAAAGTGGCGGTTCTGGCCCGGAAGCTTGAAGAAGGTGGAGCCCACGAGGACGAAGGGGTATAGGTGCGTAATGGGTTGTTTGGCAT
>JBIKWS010000431.1:0-4252 GCA_044356195.1 Cyanophyceae cyanobacterium | reverse complement strand
GCTCAACCACGGAACGGTCCTGTCGATCGAGTCAGACACCAGCCATTGGGCGGCCTCCCATCCGAGGTTGACCCTGGTCCAGGGCGATTGCGCGGATCCGCAAATCGTGGCCCAGATCCACAGGCACTGCGCAGGAAAACGGACTCTGGTTGTGCACGACGGCGACCACACCCGATCCGCTGTCCTCCGCGATCTCCTCGCGTATGCCCCGCTTGTCAGCCAGGGCAGTTACTTCGTGGTCGAGGATGGCATCGTCGACGTCCTCGACATCCCCGGGTTCACCGGCGAAGGCCCGCTCCCCGCCATCCGCGATTTCATCCGCAACCATCCGGAGTTCGAGATCGACAAGTCCCGGGAACGTTACCTCCTGACCAACAATCCTTCCGGCTACCTCCGTCGCCGGGCGTCCCCATGAACCCGCAGTGCCTTGTCCTTGCCGCCTGCCAGAGCCATTCGCGGATCACAGCCAGCCCTGAGGCCACCCAGGCACTGCACCTGTTGCGGTCCGAGATGGGAACCGGCGCCCGGTGGCAATTCGTCGAACATGGCGACACGCCCCCGTGGGAGGCATTGCAGGAGGCATTCCTCTCCATTCCTCCCGAGGTCACCCACGTCCTGCTCGTCGCCAACCTTTGGATACTGCTCGCACCCGGAACCCTCCGCGCATTGCACGCAGCCCTGGACGAGAACCCCTCCCTGCATGCCGTCTGTCCTCCAGTCCTGGATTGGACCCGGTACGAGACCGCGGGAAATCCCCAATGCCTCGAGGCCTTGCGGGCGCTGGCCGAAGACGGCGAGTCACAGGCCTGGACCCAGGCACAGGGAAAACCCGTATTGGCTTTGGTCCGCCCCAACGCGCCACGCCCGGCCGCAACGGAGATTCGCCCGCAACTCGCGGAGATGCTGGCCAGGATTCACACCGTGCCGCGGACCTGTGTCGCCGTCCTTCCTCCCTTTCATGGATCCGCACGGCTCGAAGTCCTTCCCCTCGTGCCGGCAGGGGCACGGACCGTTCTCGATCTCGGGTGCGGGGACGGAACGTTTGGCGCGATGGTCCAGTCACTCACCGGGGCCCTTGTCACCGGCATCGAGTCGAACCGGGAAGCAGCACTCCAGGCCAGCCACCGCCTGCATCGGGTCCTCGCGGAGGATCTTGCCACGGTACGCCTGGCGGAGAGGTTCGAAGTCGTCACAGCACTCGACATCCTCGAACACCTCCCCGACCCCGAGGCAGCCCTGCTGCGGATCCGTGACGAGTGGCTGGTTCCCGGAGGCACCCTGATCACGAGCCTTCCCAACTCAGGCCATTGGTCCGTCGTCGGCGATCTCTTGGCCGGTCGATGCACCCCACTTCCATCCGGCGTCCTTTGCATTACCCACCGCCGTCTTTTCACCCCGGCATCCGCAACGCAGTGGCTCGACTCCCACGGATTCCTGGTCCGGTCTGAACATCCTGTGCGGAGCACGGTTCCGCCACCGGTCGCAAGGGCGCTTCGCGCGTCTGAATCCCAGGGAATGGACATCGCATGGGATTCACTGGCCACGATCCAGTGCGTCCATGTGACGCAGACGCCTCCATGACTCCCCCCAAGCCAAGCATGAAAACTCCCAGCCCGGATCTGCCGGTGACCTTGCAACAGTTCATCCAGCAATCGGCCCATCGCGGCCACTCCGTGGATCCACGCCTCCACTGGTATCATCAGGTCACGCTGGCACCGGGCTGGCTTACTCCGGGCACCTATCACCATGCCAAGGCCCGTGGAGATTGGGGCCTCCCTCAGGACCTGCACGGCACCCGCGTTCTGGACGTGGGTTCAGCCACCGGCTTCCACACCTTCCTCTTTGAAGCCCGGGGAGCCCGGGTTACCTCGATCGAGCTCCCTTCCCTTTCCGTGCTCGACCGGTTTCCTTTCCAGCCCTCGTCCAAGATCCCGGAACTTGCGGCCCGAAGCCTGTGGCCGGCCTCCCTCATGACGGATGCCTTCCGTGAGGAACTCGCCGGCCCAAAGGCCCTCGACCTGATCCACCGACTCCTTCTCCTGGAACCTTACGCCTTCTGCCATCAGGTGCTTCAATCCCGCGCAGAACGGGTCTTTTCCACGGTATACCAACTCCAGGAGTCCCTCCCTCCGCGCACGATCTTCGACCACGTCTTCATGGGCGACGTCCTGCTGCATGTGATCGACCCCCTCGCGGCCCTGGCCCAGGCTGCTTCTCTCTGCGCAGGGTCCCTGGTGATCGTGCAGGAACCTCCTCCGGTGGATGTATCCGCTCCAATCCTCTACTGGCGTGGTGGCGACAACCCCGTCACGGATGATTCCGAGTGGTGGTGGCCCAACGCCGCCTGGTTCTGCGCCGTTCTTCGAAAGCTCGGCTTTCCCCGCGTGGAAATCCTTCCACTTCTGGAGACCTGGTACGATCCCGCGGGTGCATGGCAGCCACGGATGGTCATCAGGGCCATCCGGGCTTGAAATCACGGCTTCAGCATCAGGCCGGCGGTCCAACCCTCCGCGCCTGCCCAAGCAACAAGCGGTTCAGCACAGGCTGAACAAACGCTGCAATGGCCCACGCCGCGGCAACGGAAACCACCCCGGCGACGGCGGATCGCTGAAAGGGATTGCTTCCAATCCAGGCGAGTCCTTTCCCGCCTCCCCCGTTGAAGACGACGATGAAGAAAATGAAGCTCGGGTAGGACATCCTCGCCACCAACTCCAGCCAAGGTCGGGACCGCACTTCCCAAGGCACCCTCCAAACCAGCAACCAGGGAAGCACCAGGGAAAGAGACATCGGCGATCCGCACTGGACCACGCCCAACAATGCGTCCTTGCCCGACCATTCGCGGACACCCGCCGAAATCAACCCCACTCCAACCGCACCCGCCAACCCAACCACGCCGAGGAGCGCAATCACCCCGCGGGAACCCACGGATGGAACATTCCGCAGAATCCCGTACACGCCAACACCCCAAGCCATCGCATCCAGTCGCCAAACCGATCCATGAATGAAATCCGCCGCCTCGAGCGGCGATAGTCGTCGCATGATTTCACGGGCGATCGGAAGGACGACAACCAACGCCCATCCTGCCACCCACACATTGCGATGGCCCGTTCGCGCCCAAGGAATCCAACGAAGCATCGCGCTGAGCCCCACCAGCACGACGTGCCCCCACCAGACCACGGCAACGGGCCAGGCCCACACCAGGTCGTCCGCCCGCGATCGAATCATCGTCCCCCCAAAAAGCAGGAGTATGCCTCCTCCCTGGATCTGCACACCGGCTTTCAGGGATAGCGTCATCACGCACAACAGGCCCACCCCATATACCGGCAGGTTCCGGATGTAGGCCTTCCAAAGGGTGAATGCCGCCTGAGGGGAACCATCGCTCCGCGCCGAAAGACGACTGGCGAGAAGGAAGCCCGCCAGCGGCAGGCTGGCCTCGAACACCATTCCAACAAACGCCTCGAGCGATTGGATCCGGAGGCCAACCGCTCCAACACCTGATCCGAACAGGCAGATCAACAGGAGCGCTCGCCAGGCATCCAGACCTGGCACTCGCTGTCCCGACGCCAGCCCGATGGCTGCCCTCTGTCCGATGCATCCTTCCATGGATCAGGTTTCCTCTCGTCCCCTCTTCATCCCGCACGCCGCTTCCATCCCAGAATCCACCGTACTGGGGCGGTGATCGCACGCCCCACACGGTATGACCTCGATCCCACCAGCGCGGCCCAGGCCTGGTGCTTCGAAAGCACACGCGCCTCCAACTCCAGCACCTGCTGCCGAAGCCGCTCGGCTTCCAGGGTCCGATCGCAAAGCTGGCCTGCCAAGCGACGCCGCGCGGACCAGTGCTCCCGGGTCTCGTTGAGGTGATCCGCGTCGAGCGTCTTGTAGAGCCTTCGTCCCAATTCGGCTTGCGCCACCAGATCCTCACGCCGCCAGCGCGACCGCCAGCGCGACGCAATCCGTTCTTCGGCCCGACGACACTTTTCGGCATCCAACCCGTCCGCGCTGACTCCGGAGGTTCCTCCCCTGGAATAGAGGGCCGTGCAACCTGGCACGCGGATCCAATCGGTAAGCTCTGTGATCTGGATCCAGAAGTCATGGTCCTCGAACACCTCCAACTCCTCGTCAAATCGGCAACCCAGCTTCGCAAACTCCCGCGAAAAGAGGGCTGCATGGATGGGAAAGAGATTCAGGAGCTGCAGCCAAGCCCGGTTGTAGGGCTGATTGACGACCCGGGCCCCTTCTGGACCCTCCA
>JBIKWS010000569.1:0-3541 GCA_044356195.1 Cyanophyceae cyanobacterium | reverse complement strand
GTGTGGGTGGCTTTTTCGCTGATGGCCTCCCGCCGCGCGGTTGTCAGCGAACGCGATCGCACACGTGGGGATCTGGTCAAGGCGCGACTGGGCGAGGCGCGCGGGTTGCGTTTGTCGGGGCACATCCAGAATCGTTCGAGGGCACTCGAACTTCTGTCCGGCGCCGCACAGGCGGAAGATCCAGTGGAACTCCGGAACGAGGCCGCCGCCATGCTCGGCCGATGGGATGTCGGACCGGAGGAGGATCGGCATCGCCACGCGGGCGCTGGGTTGCCCGTGGCGCTTTCCGCGAGTCTGGACCTGGTTGCCGATGCGCGCGCGGATGGCGAGGTACGCGTCTGGAAGCGCGCGACAGGTTCACAATTGTGGAAATTGCCTGGTGCCGGCGCCTTCGTGCCGAGCCAGCTGGAGTTCAGTCCAGGGGCCCGATGGGTCGTGGTGGCTTTCGAGGATAAATTCCGGGTGGTGGAGGTGTCGACCGGGGCTGTTGCCGTCGATCAGTCAGGCCGCTGGTTGGGTTTTTCCGGCGATGGACAGTTGGCGATCTTCCGGACTCCTGACCGTCACGTCGAATTCCGGGACATCGCCTCGAAACGTGTCCGGCGACGGATGCCACTCCCGGCCGATGCATTGGAGGCGATCGCGGTGTCCGATGGCACTCCGTGGCCGGACGTGCTGGTCCAATGGCGGGATCATCTCGAGGTGCTCGCCCCCGAGACGGGGAATTCGCTGCAATGGCTGCCGTTTCATCGTGGGGAAGTGCGGGCGGTGACCTGGAAGGACGGCTACATCCTCGTCGGAGACAATACCGGAGGTCTTCGGTTGTGGAACATGCGGAGCGGGCGCCTGCGGGATCTCGCGGGCCATCGTGGGCCGGTTCGCCGCCTTGTGGTTTCGCCCGATGGCAGCCTGGCATGGTCTGTTTCCGACGACGGGCAGACGCGTCTCTGGCACGTCCGGACAGGGCAGCTGCTGGGAGTCGCCGAGTTGTGGGCACCATTGCAGTTCAGTCAGGACGGCTCGCGCTTGGTCTATGTGGATGGTCCCTCGTTTGGGATCGCACCGATGATGGCTCCTGTGGCCGTCCAGATGGTGCCGCTTCGATTTGGAGGCAGTGTTCGGCATCTTGAGTTCAGCCCCGATGGCCGGTGGTTGGTCGGGGTTGGCCAACGGGGGGTTGCCGTCCTCGAGCCCTTCGCTGGCCAGTCGGTATACTCGGTTGAAATCCCGGGCGCTGTGTCTGCTCACTTCCAGCCGGAGGGACACCGGTTGGCGGTGGTGCATCGCACGGGCATCCGGTGGTTTGAATTTCGCGAGGAATCCAAGCGGGTCAGCCTCGTGCCAGAGGCAGAGGTTCGCCCGCCCCAGCCCGAGTGGCTGGGACGCGCCCTCGGTGACGGGGATGGAAAGACGCTGTTGATCCCCACCGCTGCCGGTACCCTGCTGGGGTTTGACCTCGTCGATGGCCGGTGGATCCGTGTTCCTCGCGAAGTGGGACCTGCCGGTGATGCGATGATTGATCCCGAAGGTCGATGGATCGCCGTGAAGGCGGGCGGAACCCAGATGTCCGTGTTCCCGGCCGCGGGAGGCAAGGTTCTTCGGTTGCTGGAGCCCGGTTACGGAAGTCCTTTCTTCAGTCCTGATGGGCGTCACCTACTGGTTGCCGGTGGGGAAATGCACCAAGTCTACACCACCGAGGATTGGCGAGTGACGACCATCGAGCCAACCGGGGGCGGGAGCACCACTCCAGGGATGGGACGATGGTCCAAATACGGCAGGGTCTTCGCCGTGGCTGGGCCCCGGTCCGGGGTCAGCATCGTCTCAACCGAAACATGGAAAACGGTGGTCCGTCTGGAAGCGCAGCTCCCCGTCTCGTGTCTGGCAATTGGTTCCCATGGGCGCCATGTGGCCGCCGGGACGGATGATGATCATGTGGCGATCTGGGGTTTGCCTGAACTGCGCATGGCGATGAATCCGTTGGGATTGAACTGGACCGAACGCATTTCTCCCGACGGTGTCATCCCGCCTTCGTCCGGCGCTGGTACCGCCGGTGAAAGTTGGCCGGTTGTCGCCACCGAGGTTCGTATCCCCAGGCGGTCGGTTGGGGTGAGGAAGGAGTGCATCGATTTTGGAAACGCCCTGAATGAGCCCTTGGATTCCGCTGAAGGAGTCTTCACTAGTCCACGGGATCGGCCTTTTGGGTTGGAGTCCGGACCGAACCAGATCGCAGGCGAGGAATTCGACATCCGAGGTTTTCTCAGGATTTCCGACGGTCCAGATGCAGAAAGGGAGGGCGCTTGGCCGCGGCAATCGATTCCTGTTGGGATCGGTCGTCAAATCTCGGGGATTTCGACGTTGTTGGCGGCAATCCCGCCACGAGGCAGTGCCCGTGGGTTGGAATGTGGGCGGATGCGTATTCGATGGGCGGATGGGGAGGAAGCTGAGGTCCCCTTGCGCCTAGGGGTGGAAGTTGGCCCTTGGCACGGAAGCGTTGGCGATGCGCTGGTGGGGAACGCGAAGGTTGTCTGGGAAGGCTTGAGCGAGGTCTCCGAGGTGAGTCAGTGTTTGATTCGTCTGTATCGTTATTCATGGGCCAACACGCGGCCTAAAGTTGCTGTAGAACGCATTTGGTGGCAGGCCTCCTCGGGTGGCGGTTCCTTGCGTGTGCTGGGCATGGTGGCTCGGGATTGATCCCTGACCAGCCCTTCGGAGACTGCCGAGTCGGCAACCGCGACGGGGTGGGTGTCGCAACGACGGCAAGTGGGTGGGCAAAAAAACGCCGCCCGGCCGCAAGGCCGGGCGGTGAACCAACACACCTCAACGAAGACCGGACGTCGAGGCACACGATCCGCGCTTTCCTCATGACCGACCTGTGCAAGTCCAACTGGGGAAGTTGGAGGTCTGTCACTCAGTAACGCCATCATGTACTCTGGCAATGGGAACGCAGAAGTTGCTGAAAGTTTTTGGCGAAGGCTTGAGAGTGTTGTTGATTCTGAGTTTAAGTATCTATTGTTGTTTGTTTTGTGACTTCTGTTCTCTTTCGCGATTTCTTGCCCTGTTCGGGGTGATACGGAACCGCACCCCTAGGAACTCGGCGTGAGGGGGCTTATCTCGGTGAGTCGCTTTCCGTAGGGGACGGCGAAGACGTGGTCGTCCTTCGTCATCTTCTACTGGTTTGATGGAGACTGAAGCCATCGACTTCTCGAAGTCTCACCGAGTGGAGCACAGCTGAGACAAGCCGCATGAAGGCATGTAGGGCCAGGAGTCGGGTTCCGGCTTTCCATTCGTTGTTGGCTTCCCTAGGTTTTCGGACCTTTCAGCGAATGCCGACAGTTTACATCAAGACGTACGGATGCCAGATGAACGAACGCGACAGCGAGGCTGTCGCCGCACAGTTGGTTGGGCGGGGTTACACCCTGGTGCGCGATGAGAAGTCGGCGGATGTGGTCTTGTTGAACACGTGCAGCGTTCGTGATCTTGCCGAGCAGAAGGCCATTGGAAAGATGCAGGCGATGGTTGGGCATTCCCGCAAGCATCGTGA
>JBIKWS010000429.1:0-4260 GCA_044356195.1 Cyanophyceae cyanobacterium | reverse complement strand
CTTGGATCTGGCGTCCGGCGGCCAGATCACCTTGGGTCCGGGATCGTTGCTCGAAACGGCCATCGGCCCGGACGGCACGCCCACCCTGCGGTTGCAGCGCGGCAAACTGGTCGGGTTTGTGGAGGGCGAACCCGTGGAGTTTGTGACCGCCCTCGGCGGCGGCATGCTCCTGGATCCCAATCCAGGCCAGCGCGTCAACATCAGCCTCGGTGACCGTCCATCGCCCATCGTCGGAATCGCACCAGCCCCGTGGATCTCCGACGACTGGAGCCTTTCTGACCCTGGCCAATTTCCCCCGATGATTTATCGCGGTGGCCTCCGTAACCCGGCAATGCCCGTCATCCCGGAACCGGGCACGGTAGCGCTGCTGGCCGTGGGAGCGATTGGTGTTGTCGCCTGGCGCTGCAAGATCACCCACCTATAGCTTGGCGATCGCCACCGGCTTGGGATTCCGAGACTTCACAACGCCCCCCGGGATCTCCTGGGTGATCACGAACGCCACCGGTCGCCCGATGGGCAGGCGCGGTTGGAACCGGACCAACGCCTCCTCGGCCCCTGCCGGGATATCGAAAACACCGCCATCCACGGGGAACTCGGCATCCCGCTCGGGGTCCACGATCCACAGTTGATATTGCGTCCGCTGCGGATCATTGGCCGGCAGGCCACGCAACCGGAGGAAGCCATCCTGCTTCGTCGTGCTCCACACCACGTCTCCTTCGAGGCTGGCGTACGTGGCAAGCCCGGGGACAAACGGAGCACGGATCCCATCGGGAGCCGAGGCGACCGACTCGCGCAGGGCCGATGCCGTTGGAGGCTCAATGGTCGGCGGGGTTTGAAAGCCATTCCAGAGGCCGAAGACCAACGCAGCTGCGGCTGCAAGTTGCCATCCCCAGGCGCGCCGGGGGAACCAGGCATTCGCACGCGTCTGGGAAGCACCCCCCGTTTTTGGGAAGGAAACCACTTTCGAGGAACCGGCCTGCTTTGTGGCGAACAGGTCCGCGTCACGGCGCAACCGTTCGCGCAACGCAGCGGGCGGTTGTTCGGCCCCGACGAAGGCGCGGGTGGCCGCGGCCACGGCTTCCTCGACGGATGCCTGTTTGGGATCAGACCCCGCGGGCAAAGTCCGTCCCTCGGTCACCGTGTCGACTGTTTCTTCCAAGTGTACGTCGTCGTTCATGGCGTCGACCTCCCCGTTCCCAGCACTTCCCGGATCCGCAGGATGCCCCGACGGATCACCGACTTCACCGTGCCGAGGGGCGTCCCCGTTCTGGCTGAAATGTCGGAGTGGCTCATGCCATCCGCCAGGCACCATTCGATCATGCGCTGTTGGTCCGACGGCAGCGAGCGCAGGACCCGGAGCGCGCGCAATGCCTGGTCATCCATACCTTCGGGTTCCTCGGCTGCAACCAACTCCTCCTGCGTGTCTGTTTCCATCGGACTGAGCGCAGGACGCCGGGCCCGGCGACGGAGAACATCCATCAGACGGCGGCGTGCGATGGTGGCCACGAACGTCGACTCCGAACCCAGATCGGGATTGAATCGGGCCGCACTGCGCCACAACTCGATGAAGATCTCCTGCACGGCGTCCTCGGCTTCGGTGCACTCACCCAGCATGCGTCGCGCAAGCGCCCACACCAATCCCTCGTACCGCTGAAGGCAGGACTCCATGGCGGATCGGTCCCCGGCCGCCACCGAGGGCAGCACGGGGAGCGTTGGTTCCATGACGACGGATTCGGACATTGGCGGCAATGCGCGGACCTGAAGGCTCGGAGTTTGGAATACCGGCCTCAGTTCATCATTTCCCGGGTCTCATCCAGGGCGGCCCGAAGCGTCCACGCACGGTCAGACCATTCCGTCTGGTTCTGTGATTGTGCAAGGGCCTTCTTGAGGCGCATGCGGGCCTTTTCGGGAACGTCGTGGCGGGCGCTCAGTCCGAGGGCAGCGACTTCATAGACGGCGGCGCAGGCCTCGGCGTTGCCAGCGTTGTACAGCGGGACGCCGCGCTCGATGGCGGTTTCGAGGATCAGGCCCGGACCCTTGCTGGGCATGACCTTCGCGCTGCCGGCCGGCGGCAACAGGACGGTGTCGATGACGTGGATCACACCGTTGGCGGTGTCGATGTCGGTCTTCACCACCTTGGCGTCGTTGACCTTCAACTGGCCATCGACCAACGAGATCTTCACCTCGGCACCCGAGAGGGTCTTCGCGGATTCGAGGCCGGCGACCTGCCGGGCGAGCACGCGGCCCGAGACGACGTGGTACTTCAGGATCGCCTGGAGCTTGGCCTTGTTCTCCGGCTTGAGCAGGGATTCGACCGTACCGGCCGGGAGTTTGGCGAAGGCCTCATCGGTGGGAGCCAGGACCGTGAAGGGTCCCTTGCCCTGAAGAGCCTCGACGAGATCCGCAGCGGCGAGGGCCGCAGCAAGCGTCTTGAAGGAACCTGCCTTGACCGCGGTCGCGACGATGTCGGGCTTGGCGGAAGTTCCGTGGTCGGCGGCTTGGAGGGAGCCGACACCTGCCACCTGCAATCCGAGGGTGGCGATGAGGAGGAGGCGGCGGCAGTTCTGCGCTGTGGTGAGTTTCATGCGAATCCAGTGTTGTCGTTGTGCGTTGTTGTCGCTGCTGCGTTGTCGACCCGTATCGGATCAACACCCATGCATTCGCCAACCGCGCCCCACTGGATGCAGAAGCTTCGAAATTATTTCGCGGCCTTGCGGCCGAGCTTCCGGAACAGGGTCTTCTGCAACTCCACCGCCGGTGCCATCCCGATCGCGAGACCCAGGCTCACGTACGCCACCGCGGCCAGCACCGCCGGAGCGAAGACCCCACCGAACTGACGCAGCTTCCCCGCGTGGCCGAACCATGTCTCCCACGCCAGTCCCCCCGCCCATCCCAGCACCCCAGCCACCGCCCCCAGCACGAGGATCCGGCCAACCGGTCCCGCCATCTCCCGCATGTCGAACTTCGGCATCTTCCGGCGGAAGGCGTAGACCAGGAGTGCGCAGTTCAACAGCGCACTGATGGCGTTCGCGGCCGCCAGTCCCACCTGCAGGAACGGTCCCACCAGGATGATCACGAGGATCAGGTTCGTCCCCAGACAGAACAGACCGATGCGCATCGGCGTGATGGTGTCCGCCAAGGCGTAGAAGGCGCGCGAGAGGATGCTGTTCACCGATGTCGCCACGAGGCTCGGTCCCAGCAACAGAAGGGCATTCGACGCGCGCAGCGTCGCCGTGTCATTGAACCGACCGTGCTGGAACAACAGTCGGATCATTGGCTCGGCCAGCGTCATCAGCAGCACGGTGGCGAGCGTGTTGATGAAGATCAGATGCAGGAGTCCGTCGCGCAGGGTCGAACGGAATTCCGGGAACTTCTTGTCCGCACTCAACCGGCTCAACTCGGTGAGCAGATAGGTGGCGAGGGACACACCGATGACGCCCTGCGGCAGTTCGAGCAAACGCACCGCGTACCCGTAGGAAGCCACCACGAACTCCGCCTCGCCATGGGCGATGAACTGGGTCGCCGCCACGTTGAACTGGTAGGCCGCCACACCGATGGTCGCGGGTAACATGCGCTTTGCGGTCTCGCGCACGGTGGGATCCTTCCACGGATTGACCCATTGGAAGCGGAACCCTTCGTGGATCAGCGATGGCACCTGGAAGGCAGCCTGCGCAAACCCGCCGATCACGACGCCGACCGCCAATCCATACACCTGTTGTTCGAGTGTCTCGCCGAACAACGGCGTCAGCAGGTACACCGAAGCGATCATGACGATGTTCATCATGCCGGCCCCCAGTGCCGGCATGAAGTAGCGGCCGCGGGTGTTGAGCATGCCCACGAACACCGCCGCCGTGCAGATGAAGATCGCGTACGGCAGCATCCAGCGCAGCAGGCGCAGCATCAGCCCGTACTTGTGGCGCAGCGGCGTGAACTCCACGAGGACCGTCGCCACCAGGAACCCCGCCACCACCAGCACGGTGCAGACCACGACCAAGGCGGAGATCACCGCCGCCGCTCCACGCCACGTCGCCGCCGCGCCCTCTTCCTTCTCCTTCTGCGTGAAGATCGGGACGAACACCGCAGTGAGGGCCCCTTCCCCGAGCAACCGGCGCATGAGGTTCGGCAGGCTGAAGGCCAACTGGAAGGCACTCGCCACCGGTGTGTCCCCGAAGAACCCGGCGTACGCGGACTCGCGGGCAAACCCCAGGATCCGGCTCAGCATCGTGGCAATGGCCACCAGTCCGGACGATTTCAGCAGTT
>JBIKWS010000430.1:0-4260 GCA_044356195.1 Cyanophyceae cyanobacterium | reverse complement strand
AACAAATCTGCATCCGCTTGCATCGACTCAGCGTGCTCTGTGGAAACACGGGGCGAAAGCCGGATCCGTCCACGTTTGGAAGCGAACCAGGACAAGTCCGTCCGGGTCCGGAGCATCCCACCGTGGATGGCGATCCAAACCGGTGCAGGATCGGGCAACATACGCCATTCCGCATTCTTGCTCCTTGGCTAGGTTGATCCTAGCGATGTCAACAAATGCAGGCACACGGCATAGCAAACCAAGTGGAGAGGCTTCCCCCTCGCCCGCCCAGGTTGGTGGATCCCATGAGTGGCACCACCTCCCTGCATCCGAGGCTTTGAGGATCCTTGGCTCGGATCCGCATTCTGGTCTTCCAGAATCCGAGGCTCGGCAGCGACTCTCCAGATTTGGCCCAAACAAGATCACCCCTAAACGAACGCAAGGAGTTCTCCTCCGGTTCTCCCAACAGTTCCACCAACCCCTCGTATACATCCTTCTGGTGGCCAGCATCGTCACGGGTTGGCTTGGGGAATGGGTTGATTCCGGCGTCATCGCAGGGGTCGTGGTGGTCAACGCCATCGTCGGATTCCTGCAGGAATCGAAAGCGGCGCAGGCCATCGACGCGCTCGCCTCTTTGAGTCCAGCCTTTACGAGGGTTCGGCGCGATGGAGCCACACACAATATTCCAACGCACGAGGTGGTTCCGGGCGACATCGTGATTCTCGAGGCCGGAGACCAAGTGCCAGCGGATACTAGATTGTTCGAAGCCAGACACTTGCAGATTGACGAATCCAGCCTCACCGGGGAGTCGCAACCTGTTTTCAAGACCGCAGAGGCCTTGGGCCGTGAAACTGTCCTGGCCGACCGTCGAAATGTTGCCTACGCGGGCACCCACGTCCTTGCGGGCCGAGGGGAAGGCATCGTCTGGGCGACAGGCGACCATACTGAAACAGGCAGGATCGCCTGGCTGGTGGCTCAGGATTCCGACCTATCCACACCGCTGACGCTCAAGATCGCCCAATTCTCGAAGGTACTTCTCTGGGCGATTCTGGCACTGGCGACGATCACCTTTTGCATTGGAGTCGTCCGAGGCGAACCACCGGCCGAGGTCTTTCTCGCCGCGGTCGCGCTCGCGGTTGGCGCGATTCCGGAAGGCTTGCCTGCCGCGGTAACCATCGTCCTCGCCATCGGCGTATCGCGAATGGCCCGGCGTCGCGCGCTGATCCGCCGATTGCCCGCAGTCGAGACTCTGGGAAGCACCACGGTGATCTGTTCTGACAAGACGGGGACGTTGACGGAAAACCGAATGACGGTTCAGGAGATCGTCGCCGGTGGAAGAATGTATGCAGTGACCGGATCGGGATCGGATGCGAACGGGATCATTCAGTTTGGCGGTTCGCCTTTTGCGCCGAGCGAACACCCTGCGCTGGTCGAATGCCTGCGAGCAGGAATGCTTTGCAATGATGCAGGGCTTCAACTGGACGGAGGCCAATTGCACCTTTCGGGAGACCCCACGGAATCAGCCCTTCTGGTTGCTGCCTTCAAGGGAGGACTCTCTGCACAGGCTTCTGCTCATGAGGCACCAAGAATCGATGTCATCCCCTTCGAATCGGAGCATATGTTCCGTGCAACGCTCCACGATCGGGAGGGAGGACGGATCATTTATCAGGTCGGGGCCGTGGAGAGACTCATCGGTCGTTGCACGGAGGCTTTGGGCCCGGACGGCGCTCCTGTACCGATCGACTCCCAAGCCATTCTGCGTGTCGTGGAGGGAATGGCCTCGCGGGGCCTGCGCGTCATCGGGTGTTTCCGCCGGCATGTGGAATCCAATCACCGCCAGCTTGAGCATTCCCACGTCGCTCACGGCCTGACCTTCCTTGGACTGCAGGGGATGATGGATCCACCCCGAGCCGAAGCCATCGAGGCAGTCCGGCGATGCCAGGCGGCAGGGATCCGGGTCAAGATGATCACTGGCGACCATCTTGCCACCGCACGGGCGATTGCCTCACAGATCGGAATCAAGGGCCCTAAAGCCAATCAACCGCTGATGGCCATCACTGGAGCTGAACTGGCGGCGGTCACCGATGAAGAACTCCCGGAGGTGGCGGAACAAACCTCCGTTTTCGCTCGGGTTGCCCCGGAGCAAAAGCTCCGGCTGGTTCGCGCCCTCCAATCCAGAGGTCATGTAGTGGCGATGACCGGCGATGGCGTGAACGACGCCCCGGCACTGCGCCATGCGGACATCGGTGTCGCCATGGGACGCGGAGGGACTGAAATCGCGAAGAGTGCTGCGGCCATGATCCTGACCGATGACAACTTTGCGTCCATCGAGGCTGCTGTGGAGGAAGGCCGCGGTGTTTTTGACAACCTGACCAAGTTCATCGTCTGGACCCTGCCGACCAACGTCGGGGAGGCCGTTATCCTGCTGGCGGCAATCCTGCTCGGCACCCAGCTTCCGATCCTTCCGGTCCAATTGCTTTGGATCAACATGATGACGGCCATCCTGTTAGGATTGACGCTGGTTTTTGAGCCCCGGGAGCCGGGAGTCATGGATCGGCCTCCGAGGGATCATCGCCAACCCTTGCTGACCTTCGAGTTGGTCATGCGGACAGGCCTTGTCTCACTGATCATCGGAATGGGGGCTTTCTGGCTCTTCCATCACGAGACAACCGTCGTCGGCCTGGACGTTGCGGTTGCACGCACCGCCGTGGTCAACGTCATTGTCGCCGTCGAGATCGGCTATCTCTGGTCCTGCAGATCCCTTCTGAAATCGGGACTGCTCATGAACCCGTTATCCAACCGATGGGTGCCGGCGGGAATTCTGGCCATGAGTCTGGCCCAACTGGCGCTCACCTATGTGCCGGTGATGAACACGCTTTTCCACACAGCACCCATTCCAGCCGTGACATGGCTGCATATTGGTGGAGTGGCTCTTGTGGCGTTTGCCGCGGTTGAACTGGAGAAACTTATCCGACTTCGGATGGGAAAACGCTGACTCGACGGGAACCGTTACGCTGATTTGCCCTTACCGGGGCTTCGCATCGGGGGTCTGGAATGTCACCACGTTTTCGTCGGGACGAGCCAAGCCGAGTTGCTCGCGAGCCTCCCGCTCGATGGCGCGAGGATCGGAGCGGAGAGCTTCGATCCGGGCCTGATTCCGGCTGACCTGAGTCTCCATCCGTTGAACCTCGTCTCTCCGCGACTGCAGATCCCGGCTCATCGACTCATTCTTCCGGATCAGGGGAAGGTACTTGAGGACAATCATGGCGATGAGAGCCAAGACGATCAGCCCGAGCATCAATCGGTTCAGCCATCCGAAAACGCCTACGTTCACCTGAGGGTCCGCACTGGAAGAGCCACTCATTTGTAGACACGTTTCCACTTTGTCAGCTGTCCGTCAGGTCCAAATTGCAATTGGAGGTAATGATCAGGGGTGCTGTTCATGCTGACCGCACCGCCACCCGCCCATCCCCATCGCCCCCAATAACCCATCCCAAACGCAGGGGTTGGCGTGGAGTAGACCTGTCCGCGATGCAGCAACCATTCCGCCACTGTGGTTCCATCGGTGGTGCTTTCCTTTCGCAACGGTGGACCGTACTCCTTGACTGAATCATCGTAGGAGTACTGGCCCATCCTTGCCTGCCAATCAGTACGCTGGCCCGTGGCGCACCCGGCGAAGACCAGACCCGCAACAAGTCCCACCCAGGCGCGAATCCATACTCCATTGAGAGATCCGCTTCGATTATCCATTTGGAAATCGTAGGACTGAAACACAGGTACAGCAACGAAGAGCGCTAACCACAAGCCATGCCTCAAACCTCTGTGATGGCCGGATCCTTCTTCTCCTGACGAGCCCAGAACCAAGCGATCACCACAGTCACCTCGTACAGGAACATCAGTGGTGCCGCCATGAGCATCATGGTCAATGGATTACCGTCGGGTGTCACGAAACCGGCGACGATGAGGATTCCGACGTAGAAGTAAGCCCGGTACTTCGCGAGGGCAGCAACGTCGAGCAGGCCGATCTTGACCATGGACAAAAGAACCAACGGGAGCTGAAAGCTCAGTCCCATGCCCAGCAGGAACCAGCAGCAGAAGCTGATGAACTCGTCCGCGCGCCACTCGTCCGCCCCGAAGCCGAGCCAATTGGAAAACGCGGCGGTCGTGCTGAGGGTGATGGGCAGCATCACGAAATAGCAGAACGCGATACCCGCAAAGAAAAGGAAGGAGCCTGCACCGGCCACGCGATAGAGGAACTTCTTCTCATGCACGTGCATCGCC
>JBIKWS010000428.1:0-4269 GCA_044356195.1 Cyanophyceae cyanobacterium | reverse complement strand
GAAGCCTGGCTGACGCATCCGGCAACTTCGGATCTTCTCTTCGATGTCCCTCCGGACGGATTGTGGCGGGCAATCCTGAAGTCGCGGCCCCATTGGGAGGAACGGATCCTCGCGGATGCTCCCGAAGATCTTGGATGGAATTGAGGCTCTGATTCCGGGCTGTTCGGCGTGGGCGTGTTCGGCGAACTTCCGCTCCCGTTCATGAGTTCGCGTTGGATCACATTCTTTGCGGTCGCCGAGGAGGCGCGTCCCTTCCTACAGCGTCGCCTCGCCTCCGGCGACGGTTACACGCCCCTGACGCCCCCGGTCCGGGGAGCAAAGGGGTGGCGCGTTGGAAACGGGGACATCTGGGTAACCGGCATGGGGGCGCGAAATGCCGCAGCGGTCGCCGAGGCGGTGGTTCAGGCCGATGCCGTGGACTGGGTGTTGACCTGCGGGTTTGCTGGTGGCCTCGACCCCGACCTGACCGTCGGGACGATTGTTGCCGACCTGGACCCGTGGCATCCGTTGCCATTCGCGTCGGCTCCCGGGCTTCGCCGCGGCGTTTTCCATCTGGCATCCCAGGTGGCTGTGACCGCGGAGGCGAAGGCAAAGCTGCGTGCATCCACCGGTGCCGATGCCGTCGACATGGAGTCCGCCGTCATCCGGGATCTGTGTGGAGCGCGCGGGGTTCCTTCCGGCACTGTGCGGGTGATTTCGGATGCGGCCGGGGAAGATCTGCCGCTGGACTTCGGAGCGTTGATGACGCCAGACCAGCAGATTGATGTGTCCCGTTTGATGGGTGTCCTCGCCCGGTCACCGGGCAAGATCATCCGGCTGATCCGATTCAGCCGGATGCTGGGCAAGGCTTCCGCGAAGCTCGCACGCGCTCTGGACGACGAAATCCGGAGAGGGGCTTGACGGCGGTGGTGTGGGACATCAGCGGGATTCGATGGCGAGGGTGCCGAGATCGAACCACGCCTGACCTGAGTGGCCGCGCAGTTCGATGATCAGTTCCACGGGTCCGTCCTCGCTCAGTTCAAAGTCATGGGTCAACGGGCTCCAGGGTTGTGTTCCTTCGATGTGGCCCGTTCCCGTCACGCCGGTCAGTCGCACGCCGACACCCACGCCGAGGTCGTCCTTGACCGGATCCACACCTTCGCAGCGGGCGCGTCCGGAGAATCGATAACTGCCGCCTGGAAGCGTGAGTGAGGATCGGATGGTTGCCCGGGTGACGCGTTCACGGGCCTGGATATGGTACACGACCTTCCCGTCGGGATCGTTGGTGACGGTGCAATCCGCCTTTCCGGTCTGGACGTAGGGGGACCAGTTCGCTTCCGCCAATCCAAGCCGCTTGCCCACGGGCCACGGTGGCACGGGATCCGGCCAGGAAGCGAGTTCGCGTCGGACGACCTGCAACCGTTGTCGGAGCCGGGAGGCGTTTCCTGACCGATCGGAAACGAAAGCGGTCGCCCGTTTCCGATTCGGGGCTTCGGCGGCATCGATGCGGTCCATGATCTCCGTCATCTGCTCCAGGAGCCACGCTTCGGAGAGGACGTTCGAGCCGAGGGAACGCATCCGGTCGCGGAACAGGAGGCGTTCGCGGGGCATCGCCATCAGGGCTGTGGAAACGCGGCCCATGTAGGTGTCCCGGATCGGGGCGTGGGAATGGCGCAGCAACTGGTCCATGCCGCTCGGTAGGAAGAGGGCTGGGCCGTTGCGGGGCACGTAGACGCGGTAATTGTTCCGGTTGCGCACATAGCCGTCCCAGTCGTCCAGGGTCATCTGGATCGCCATGAACGTCAGGAAGCGGTCCACGTCGAGGGCTTTGTCGAAGAGTTGGCGCCGGACGGCCATCGGGGAGGTCGTGGCCTCGCGCAATGGTTTCAGGTCGGAGAAGTCGTCCGGACCGTCGCCCGCGTCCTTCTCCAGGTTGCGGTCCACGTCCCGGATGAAACCGCCGTCGTAAAGATTCCCGTGCCGTCCGATTTCGTCCGGGAAGTGGCGCTTGAGGTAATTCTCGTCGTAGGCCTCCTTCACGACGTAGATCCCGTGGTCGATCCCGTTCATCTCGACCAGGGCGTGCGTCGCCCGCGTGGCGGGGATCCCGGCGGCGCGGTACACGCGGCTGGCAAGGTTGTCGTTGATGTAGGTGGGATCCTGGACGGAGTTGTTCAGGTGGAGCTTCTCCAATCCAAAGACGCGCTGACCCTTGTTGAAGCGGTCGAAGTTCAGCGTCAGGGCGGGGCGGTCATCGACCGAACGTTTGCTTCCGGCCGAGCCCTTCAAGTGGACGCCGACGCCTTGAAACGTGCGGCCATCCACCGTCAGTTCGGCGGGAACGTATTCGCGTGGCGAATCCCGGAGCCCGGCCATGGCGGTCTCGGAAAGGCGCAGGCTCCATCGAAGGATCGGGCCGGCGAAGAATGCATCGGCTTCCGCCTGCCGTTCCGCGCGACCGGCCAGTGCACTGGCGTGGCCGGCAAGCAGGAACAGGAGCGTCAGGAGCAGGCAGGAGTACCTTGGAGCCATTGCAGCGGAATGGGACACGGCCCGTGTGCCCGCGGCAAGCACGGGAATGGTTCCAATCCCCGACGGAGGGGTCAGACGACGTCAGGAGGCTGTCCGGGGATTTCCAGGATCCAAAACCCGAAGCATCCGTTCCACCTGATCGTTCGTATGGGCGGCCGAAACGGTGAAGCGGATCCGGGACTGGCCGCGCGCCACCGTGGGATATCGGATCGCAGGGGCCAGGAAACCTGCGTCCCGGATACGGAGGGATTCCTCCACGGTGCGCCGTTCGTCCCCGAGGTTCCACGGGATGATGGTGCTCACCGGTTCCGGCGCGGCGAGGATGGCTTTCGACAGGACGCGCGCATGGGTCCACGCCTGTTCTGAAAGCCGTGCTCCTTCATCCGATCGGATCACCGACACCCCGGCCATGGCAGCCGCAGCGGCGGCAGGCACGGGAGCGGTCGAGAAGACAAACGAGCGCGCCCGATGGATCAGGTACTCCACCAATGTCTGCGAGCCCGCGATGAATCCGCCTGCGGAGCCCACCGCCTTCCCGAGGGTTCCCAGGTGGATGTCGACGCGGGAACGCAGTCCGAGGGCATCCGCGAGCCCGGCTCGGCCCGGGCCCAGCAGTCCCGCAGCATGAGCTTCGTCCAGCAGCAGGAAGGCTCCGTGCCGATCCTTGAGCTCGACCAGTTCGCGCAGCGGCGCCCGGTCGCCATCCATGCTGAACACGCTCTCGGTGATGACCAACACCCGGGGCCGGGACTCGCCGCCGAGCGAATCCGCCCACCGGAGATGGTCCGCCAGCATGTCCAGGTCGTTGTGCCGAAAGACCCGGATCCGAGCGCCGCTCAGGCGGGCGGCGTCGATGCAACAGGCGTGCGTCAGCTTGTCGAGGATGACCACGTCGTCGGCACCCACGAGCGCGGGGATGGTCCCCATCGCGGCGGCGAATCCGGAACTGAACGCGAGTGCCGCCGACGTGCCGCACCAATCGGCGAGGTGCGCTTCGAGTTCATGGTGGATCGCGAGCGATCCGCACACGAGCCGCGAGGCGGCCGAACCGGCGCCGTGCTCTGCGACCGCCTTCACCGCCGCCTCCTTCAGCGCCGGGTGCAGCGACAGGCCGAGGTAATCGTTCGATGAGAAGTTGACCAACGATCGGCCGTCGATGGTTGCGATCGTGCCGCTCCTGCCAGCGACGCGTCGCAACTCCCGCCGGAGCCCGGCGGCGGCAAAGTCCGAGAGCTGTGCCGCCAACTGCTGGTCGAGTCTGGAGGCTGGAACCGGATCGCTCATGCGATGCTCAGCGCAGGATCCGACGCCAGACCCTGGGCCCGTCGCACACATACAGGTGGCGACGGGGCACACCTGCCACGACGCAACTCACCGGCGTGCTGCCCGGCGTCGGATTCGGGATGGTTCCAACCGCCTTTCCCGACGTGTGGAACACCTGGATCCCCGCATGCGACGTCACGAAGACCTGCTCGCCGCTGGTTGTGGATCCGTCACCGCCGCTGACCTTCTTGTCCGCCGGGACCACGAGCGGCGCGATGCGCTCCGCACCCATGGCTTGAAGGATCCGCGGGGACGCCGAGGCACCTCCAAAGGGGACGGGCATCGGAAACCGGCCCGGCTCGGTCAGCGCGATCGACCACATATTCGTCCCCTGATACTCGGACACGAACAGGGTCGACTGATCCGGAGCCAGAGCGATGCCGTTCGGTGCGACGATCCCGCCCGCGAGCGGTCGGGGACCGGACAGGTTCCTGG
>JBIKWS010000427.1:0-4274 GCA_044356195.1 Cyanophyceae cyanobacterium | reverse complement strand
GTAGAAGAAGTGGGTGGCACCGGACTTCTGGCTCCAGGCGAAGACGGCTTCCATGAGGTCGGGTCCGTAGACGCGGCCCATGGAGGCATGTCCGGCGAGCCGGCCGAGCCAAACCATGGGCATGCCGTCGGGTGTGGTGAGGAGGGAACGGTTGTGGATGCGGCGGAGGGCGTCATCGGCCTGGGACTCCATGACGCCATGGACGCCGGTGACGCAGACGTACCCGCGGGTGCGGGTACGGACGGCATCGGCGAGGGTCGCGAGGGCGGTGTCAAGATTGAGGACGGAGACGCCGACACCGAGGACATTGACGCGAGGTGGCAGTTGCACTGGGGGTAAGGATGCGCGGCGCGGCGCGTTGCCCAAGTCCAAAGTCAGGTGGCCCGGGTGCTTGACGGCCGGGGAGGGGGGCGAGAGCGTGGGGACGGATATGGGATTGAATCCTGCAAGGATCAGCATGGCCGTCGAACCACCGCGAGCGGTGGTTCGGATTGTCGGGAGGGCCGCGGTGGAGCGTGCCCGCGATTTTGACGGGGCGATCCGTGGCCTGGTGGGGCGGGGTGTGAGCGATGTGTACCTGAACCTGGCGGAGTGTCCGTTGTTGGACAGCACGTTTTCCGGAACGGTGGCGTTGCTGGCGGAGGAGCAGAAGGAGGCGGGGCCGCTGGTGAGGTTTACGTTGGTCGCGGCGAAGTCTCGGATCGTGGATGGGTTGGCGAATCTGGAGGTTCTGCCCTTGTTGAAGGTGGCGGAGGCCGGGACGGAGACTGGGATTTCGGCGGTGGAGGTGGAGGTTCCGATGGCGCAGACGAGCCGGTTGGAAGCCGGTGAATTCTGTCTGCGGGCGCATCGGGCACTGATGGCGTTGAGCGAGGAGAACCGGGCGCGGTTCAAGGAATTGGAGAGCATGCTGGCAGCAGAGGTTGGGGAGGCTTCAAGGCGATGAATCGAGTTCTGGGTCGGAAGGAACGGGTGGCGTGGGTCTCTTGCGTCGGCGAGAAGGGCGGAGCGGAGACCCTGATGATCGAGTGCCTGCGGGAGTTGGACCGGAGCCGGTTTGAGCCGTCCGTCATCCAGCTGCGACCGGGCCCGCTGACGGAAATGCTCCGTGCGATCGACGTGGAGGTGCATGTCCTTGAGACGCACCGGATGCGGGAAGTCCACAAGGTGGCAGGCACCATTGCTTCGATAGCCGCCATCGTGCGGAAGCATGGGATCGGGGTGCTGCATTCGAACGGATTCCGGGCGCATACATACGGTGGGTTGGGAGCAGCGCTGGCGGGGGTGGCCGAGGTCTGGACAACGCACACGGTGGAACAGGAAGGATGGTCGACATCAGCGATCCTTGGGATTCCGACGGACCATGTGCTGGCGAACTGTCCACGGACGCGGGACTATTTTGTTGGAAAGGGATTGCCGACGACGCTGGTCTGGCCGGGGGTGAACGGTCGCGTGCTGGACCGGCATGCGGCAGAGGCACCGCGGGCGATGCTGGCGAAGCATTATGGAATCCCGGAAGCGGCGCGGTGGGTGACAGTGGGAGCCCGGTTGCAGCGGTTCAAGGGCCAGGACCAGTTCCTGAAGGCGTTGGCGGCGGTGATCCGGGGCGGGGCGAAGGACGTGCACGGCATCGTCGTGGGAGGATCGCTGTTCGGGCAGGAATCCGAATACCAGCGCGAATTGAGGGAGTTGGCGGAGACGCTGGGGATTTCGAAGCAGGTCACCTTCACCGGTTTTGTTCCGGATGCCCACGTGGGCGGGTTGCTGGCGTCGAGCACGCTGGTCGTGCACCCGGCGCTGGAGGAGGACTTTGGATTGACCGTGGCCGAGGCGCAGGCGCTGGGAGTTCCGGTCGTGGCCTATGCCGCGGTTGGGCCGGCGGAGATCGTGGTGCATGGGAAGACGGGATGGTTGGTGCAGGTGGGGGATGTCGAAGGGTTGGGGGGCGAGGTGGCGCGGGCGCTGGGAACGGGGGAGGCATTACGGTTGGCAGGCGTTGCGGGACGGGAGCGGTCACGACGGGAATTCGGAGCGGACCAGCACGCACGCCAGACCGAGCGGATTTACACCGGGGCCTTGGAACGTTTGGGGATGCAGAGGAGGACTGAATGACACGAGCACCAGCGATGGCCGCAAGGCCAACACGGCCGATGCCTGGCGCGGCCCCGGACACTTCGGCGGGGAAGGGCGGAGGGATTCTCGGGTTGTTCAAGCTGATCTGGAGCCTGCTCCGCGACCGGTTTCTGGCCAACCTCCTGTTCCTTTCGGCGCTGGTGATCGGGTTTCTCCACGGTTGGCTGAAGATGAGGTACCAGTATACCTGGATCACCTTTGCCTATGACGTTCCGATGCTTCTCGCGCTCGTGCTGGTGCTGTTCCAGTTGAAGCGCGAGGACAAGCTCTTTCCGGAATGTGAGGTGAGCACCAGCCTGAAGCTGCTGGTGGGGTTTGCGACCCTGTACACCCTGGTCCCGTTTGGGGTGCCCCTTCTGGCGGGTGTCGCCTCCCTTCGAGGGTGGTGCTTTGCGCCGTTGATGATGCTGCTGGGCTATCATCTGGTGCGGAGCGTCCGCCAGATGGAGATCTTCGTCTTCATGGTGCTCCTGCTGGGCACGGGAACGGCGATCTACGGATCCTTCTTCCAGAACGAAGCGGAAATCCGTGCGATGATGGAGTTGAGTCCGGAATTGGAGTTCCGGCTTCGCGGTACATTTTACTCGACGAAGAGTGGTGCCTCGGAATTTCGCCGGTTCTCCACCTACGTGACTGCGGCGGTGTTTGGATCCGTGATGGCCATCTGCACGACCATCGCGGTTTCGTGGCTGATGATGCCCAAGGCAGGTTGGATCCAGCGGATCTTTCTTCTGGGATGCGGTGGAATGTGCGCATACGCGATGTTGCTCACGGGATCACGCACATCGATGCTTCTGACGGTTCTGGGAGTGGTACTGAGCGGTGTGTTCCGGAAGGGTGGCCTCAAGCTGATGGTCATTCCTTTGACATTGTTGGGAATCCTGATGATCACCTTGCTGATTTCCGGAACCGGTCGGTTGGAACGGTTCTCGACCCTGTTGAATCCGAGCGAAGTCATGGGACGGGTGGCCATCGTGCTGAGGCCGGCCGCCGCCCTGCTCATTCAGTATCCCATTGGCGGTGGACTCGGCCGGTCAGGTCATGGGATTCCCGCCGTCCTGTATGGCCGGATCGAGCGCTTCGACCTTCGTACGACCGATGGTGATATCGGGCGACTGATCATCGACATGGGGATCTGCGGGTTGGTGTTGTACGTGGTGATGCTGCACGCGGGTCTTTCGGATTCCATCCGATGGTTGTGGAAGCTTCGTGAATCCAATCTTGCCGCCATTGCTTCGCCCATCGGGGTGATCTTCATCCTTGGGTTGGCTCAGGTTGTAACGGGTTCTCCATACCTTGGCATTCCTGCGGGAATGCTGATCTGGATCCTCTTTGGTGGATTGCGCCGCATGGTGGAGGAGTACGACAAGCTGGCGAAGACCGAGGGTGAGGGCGTTGAGGATTTGCCGCAGTTCGTGTCCTTCATCCAGCGGCCGCAGATGGCAGGTCTTTACGGCAGTCCGGTGAAGGCAACGAGTGCATCCCTGCCGGAGCCGAGAGCTTCGGCCGGCACCTCGGGAACGGCACCGAGGATACGGCGGCTCTTCTCCAACGAGCCTCGCCCTCGCAAATAACGGGTCTGTCGACATGTCACTGGAACCTCCGAATGGCCCGGCCCCGCGAAAGAGGCGGTTGCCGCGGTCGTTCAAGGAGTTGACGCCGTCGAATCACTTCAGCCCGGGCACGTTCTTCCGCGAGATGGTGTGGAAGGCCTGGCTGACACGACGTACCGGGGCGACGAAGTCGCCCGAGTTCCCTGAATTGTCCGGGGAGGAGTTGGCGCTGACGTGGATCGGGCATGCCTCGTTCCTGCTGCAGTTCGAGGGGTTGAACGCCCTGATCGATCCAAACTTCGCGAACTGGCTGTTCCTGTTGAAGCGCCTGCGACGGCCGGGGTTGAAGTTGGAAGAATTGCCGCCGATCGATCTGGTCCTGCTCACGCACGCGCACTTCGATCATTTCCACAAGCCGACCCTGCGGCGGTTGCCGTCGCCAAAGGTGGGTGTGATGCCGTGGGGATGCGGTGGTCTGGCAAAGCGCCTCGGGTTTGCTCGGATCATCGAACTGCGGTGGTGGGAGTCCTTCAGTTCCGGTGACTGGAAGGTGACCCTGGTGCCGGCAAAGCATTGGGGCGCGCGGAC
>JBIKWS010000426.1:0-4279 GCA_044356195.1 Cyanophyceae cyanobacterium | reverse complement strand
GAGCTTCCCGGTCTCGGCATCGAGGCAATGCACGAACCCGGAGAAGTCACCGATGAACAGCAGGCCCGTGGCGGGATCGATCGAAACCGTCGAGATCGAGCGCTTGATGCCCTTGTACTCCCAGATGACACCGCTCTTGGTGATGTCACCGGTCTTGGTGGGATCGATGCACACGAGGCGTCCGATGCCCTCGCCGTGTTCGGGATCCTGGCCGGAAGCGACGTAAACGCGGTTCTTGTAGAAGACCGGCGTGGAGTTGATCTCGCTGGGACCTTCCGCGGCGGGATACTTGAACGGCTTCCCGTCCTTGGCCTTGTATTCGGGCGGGTTGATGTCCAGCCACCAGACCTTGCGGAGGTACGAATTCTCGGGGTCCTCGGTCAGGCCAGGATCCGCGCCCGGCAGCACGGGCACGATTGCCGCGCCGCTTCCCTTCTGGGGCTTGGCATCGAGCGCGTAGGCCACACCGTCGCCGCCACCGAAGAAGATCTGCCACTTGCCATTCACCTTGCCGGCAGCCGGCGAGGTCCATTGGCCGTGGAAGATGCGGGGGCCGACGCCCGCGTTGTCCTCGCCCATCAGCTTGCCCGTGGCGGGATCGAGGGCGATGAAGCTCGGGGAGTTCGGGGAAGGGATGTTGACGTGGGTCCAGTCCTGTCCGTTGGAGGTGCAGACGTAGAGCAGGCCGTCGACGAGGATGACCGAGCAGTTCGAGGCGTTGTGCGGGAAGACACCCAGCTCGTCCATCATGTCGTAGCGCCAGAGGATGTCGGCATCCTGGGGCCCGAGCTCGACGGGCGAACCTTCCTTGGGCGTGTCCTTGACCATGTAGGCGGCCTCGTCCTTGTAGTCGCCGTCATTGCCATTCTTCTGGCCCTCGGTATCGAGGCAGAGCACCTCGCACCGGGAGGTCACGATGTAGAGCTTGTTCCCGACGACCAGCGGGGCCGCCAGCATGCCGAGGTTTTCCCAGTCGTTGACCTTGCCGGACTTGAGCTTCGGCACGACGAGCTGCCAGAGGTACGCGCCGGTCTTCTCGTCGAAGGCCATCATGACCGAACGATCGCCGACATGGCGCTTGTCGCGGGGCGATTCGTTGTTGGTTCCCACGAACACCTTGCCGCCGGCGATGACGGGATTGCCGTAGGATTGCGAGCCCAGCTTGACCGCCCACTTCACGTTCTTGGTGGTGGCGAGGTCGATCTCCTCGGTGCCGGACTTCACCTTTCCAGGATCGAACGAGTCCGGCATGCCCTTGGCCGCCGAGTACATGTTGCGGCCGGGATCGTTGCCGCCCCACTGGGGCCAATCCTCGGCGCGGGAAACAACACCCGCGGCCACGAGGGCCACGGTCAGGATGGGAATCGATTTCATCGGTGTGCGAAGGCTCGGAGTTGCAGGACGCGCGTTCAGTTCAAAGTGACGGTGATGTTGTCGATGGCAACCCGCTGTTCCTGCGGCGAGAAGCCAAACAGGCCGGGAGACCCGGTGGGATGCCCATTCTTGTGGTTGAAGGTGATCAGCCAGCCATCGGGTTCGGGATCACCCTTCTTCCACGCCTTGCCCATCACCACGGCAGTGCCGTCGGGCAGCATGTCGACGCGGGACTTGAGCGTGTACCAGGTGTTCGGGGACCACTTGAACGGCTTGCTGGTCTTGATGCGCTCCTGGTTGGAGTTGATCTCGATCTCCTTGGAGTTGCCCTTGAGGATGATCGCGTACCGCTGATTGATGATCCCCACCTCGGACATCTTGCGGGCGTTGCCCTCGCTCAGGACGTCCGCCTGGATCGTGTAGTTCGAGAGCGTCGGGAACCCGAAGAAGACCTGACCGCGCTGGAACAGCTTGTTATCGATCGTCTTCACCAACGCCGCGTTGGTCGCCACGCCGTCGAGCTCCTTCGCACGGACCTCAAACCGGAACCGGGCCGAATTCCACGAAAGCGGCGGGTACGCGAAGTCCGTGGGCGGCTCCATCGTGTTGGTGGTCTTGTTCGTCAGCGCGAACTGCTGGAAGTCGAACTTCAACGGCGGCGCCGGCAGGATGCGTCCCTTCACATAGCCCACCAGCTCGGTGCCGTCCGCACGCTTCACCGTGGCCTTGAACTGACCCGCTGAAGCGGCCGGCGAGGGCATCGCCACCAGCCGGCCCTCGCTGTCGAACTTCGCGCTCGCAAACGCCCGCACCAACGCCGTCGGCGGAACATAGGCCTCCCATGTCACCGACTTGGGATCCACGCTTTCTTCCACCGTGAAACCGTTCGCGTCCAGGGCCCGGATGCGAAATTCCTGCGTCTGCCCGGGGCGGATCAGGAACTCGTACGGGATGATCTGCAGCTGCTTCGCAGCACCCGCCTTCGGCCATTCGGCCAACGCCACCGGCGCGGGAGCCGGAGCCACCTTGCCAAACGCGTACAACCGCTTGTCCGTCTGCACATACAACCGACCCGCATACCCGATCGGCGAACCAAAGCAGCGTCCCACCAACTGCGTCCGGCTGACTTCCTCCGCCCCATCATCCGTCGGCCGGAGCACGATCAGGTCGCCGTTCGAGACGCTGTCGGCGTCCGACGACGTCGCGCTGGCCGCGTCCTTCATCGTGACGTACATCGCGACGTAGAGGAGGCCGTCCGCGTAGAAGGGCGTGCTCTGGCGTTGTTCGATGCCGATCTTCTTCTTCCAGAGGACGCGGCCCGTGGTGGCGTCCACGGAACAGAGTTCCCCGGTGCCGTTGACTTCGTAGATGCGGTTGCCCACGACCACGGGAGAGCTGGCGAGCGACCCAACCCCGTTGCGCCAGACTTCGAAGGTCTTCGGCGGGAACACGTGCGGGATGATGGCGTTGGTCGGCTTGACCTCGTCCGGCCGCGGGATGCGGAAGGCCGCCATGCGCCCGATCTCGGAAGAATCCAGATTCTCGGACTCGTGCGTGGCGAT
The DNA here is from genome assembly GCA_044356195.1 of Cyanophyceae cyanobacterium. Classification (GTDB taxonomy): domain Bacteria; phylum Verrucomicrobiota; class Verrucomicrobiia; order Limisphaerales; family UBA9464; genus UBA6176. The sequence goes on along the minus strand of JBIKWS010000426.1, from coordinate 1,343 downwards.
CAGGTTGTCGCCGCTCTTCACGAGGGCCGCGTTGATGCCGCCCTTGGCTCCGGCCTTCGCAAACGAGAACCGCCAGAGGGGTTCGCCCGTGCGGGCATTCAGCGCCAGCAAGGTGCTGTCGCCACCGGCACTGTACAACACCCGCTTGCCGCCCCAGACGTCGAAGTAGGGATTCGAGAACGTATTGTCCTGGGGTCGGTCGCCCGGGGCCGAGCTCCAGACCAGTTCACCGGTCTTCTTGTCGAACGCATAGAAACGGTCGCCGGCCGGCCCGTGTGCACCCCACGAACTCGTGATGCCTCGCGTGATCACCAACTCCCGGTCCACCGCAGGCGATGCCGTGCGCGAGTTGGGAAAGGTCAGCCGGCCGAACTCCTCCATCATGGAGTGCTTCCACATCAGCTTTCCGTCCGGCGTGAACGCGCACAGCAACCCCTGCGTGAACAGCACGTACACGTTGCCGGTCTCGGGATCCACCGTCGGCGACGAGGTCGCGTAGCGCAGGTAGATGGTGTCCGAAAGGAAGTCCGACTCCCGGTGTTCCCAGATCAGCTTGCCGGTGGCGGCATCGAAGCAGCGGACCGCCTCCTGAAGTTCCGGTCCGTCTCCGAGGTACCCGTTGATGAACAGCCGTCCGTCGGCGATCACCGGCGTGCTTTGACCGGGAAACTCGGTGGACCAGAGGGCCTCGGAGGCCTTGATCGTGCTGGGGAGGCCCTTCTCGGCGGAGACCGAATCGTGGAGGGGTCCCCGCCAGTTCAACCAGCCCTGCACGGGAGCTGCCTGAGCCAGAAAGGAGCCGAGCAGGACCGGCAAGGCGGAGCGGAAGAGGTTGGAGATATTCATGGCGGGAAAGGCCTGACGATGCCGCGAACCATGGCCCTGCGCCGGAAGTCAGGCAACCATTTAGTACGGGTGCGTACGATTTCGGGGCCCACCCAAGAGGCACCCCACACCCAACACCCCACACCCCACACCGACCCGATCACCGTCTCCGCCGCCAACACCCATGCGCCCGGCGTGCTCCGGTCGTCCCCCGGTCGTTCGAGGGCCAATGTTCCCATCCGACCACCCCCTACTTTTTGCAATGGGACGTCGCATATGCGACGTCCCGTTGCAAAAGGCGGTTTTGGGAGGGCCTCGGAAGGGCGTTTTTGCAATGGCGCGTCGCATATGCGACGCGCCATTGCAAATCGAGGGGATGGCAAGCCGTCGCTGGCGCGAAGCGGCTCGGGGGGCGCATCTTGACACTGCCCCCTTTGGAAGGGCTGCGGGGGTGGCGATGTCCTCATCGCCTTGGGAAGGGCTTTGGAACGGCGACGAGGACGTCGCCACCCCGTTCC
>JBIKWS010000423.1:0-4289 GCA_044356195.1 Cyanophyceae cyanobacterium | reverse complement strand
AGTAGTTTCCCTTGCTGCTCGCCTTGAAACAGGCCACCACGCTCGCGGTGCGCGGGTGGGGGCCCGAGTCCGCACCGGGTTCCGCCTCGGCCGCGTATGATTTCGGTCAGGTTGTGGACATGCCCCAGATGCAGGTGCTGCGATCCTCGCAGGATGGGCTTTCCGCAGAAGGGACCCTGACATCGGGTGGCTTTGGCGCATTTCCCGGAACCAGTGACACGGTGCATGCGACCTCGACGGGGAATCCCAACTTCCTTTTGGTCGCATCACCGGAGTCTGGTCCAGGCCGCGATTTCGGGGATGGCCTCGCCACGCTGGGCATCGCGTGCGGTGAGTTCCACACCCTGCTCCTGAAGCGGGATGGAACGGTGACCGGACGCGGATGGGATGGACTCGGACAGGCAACGGTGCCGCCCGGCCTGACGAATGCGGTTTCGGTGGCCTGTGGTCTCGATCACAGCGTTGCGGTGCTGTCCGACGGCAAGGCCGTGCTCTGGGGGCGGAACGACTTCCGTCAATCCGAGATCGCCGAGGCCGACAACCATGGATTTGTTGCCGCAGCGGCTGGATTGCTCCACACGGTCCTGCTCCGCGGGGATGGCACAATCCACTTCACGCATCCGTCCTTCCGGCCGGAGTTGTCCGGCATTCCGACGATCCGCGATGCCGTGGGTGTCGCGGCCGGAGCGGCCCATTCGGTGGTGCTGCATCGCGATGGGCGTGTGGATTCCTTCGGGCGGACGTTCGCAGCGTCGGCCCGGGTCCCTGTCGAGGCGCGGGGGTGCGTGGCCGTTGCCGCCGGCGGTTTTTTTTCGATGGCACTGCGTTCGGACGGCCGCGTGGTGGCGTGGGGTGACAACACGTATGGCCAGACGGTGGTGCCCGCTTCGGCCACGAATGTTGTGGCCATTGCGGCCGGTTCCTTCCATGCGGTGGCGCTGAAATCCGACGGAACGCTGGTGGTCTGGGGCGAAGGTTCCAACGGGGCGTTGGCGGTTCCTCCGGGACTCAAGGATGTGGTGGCCGTTGCTGCGGGCGGATACCACACGCAGGTGCTCCTTCGGGCTGGACCGGCGCTTTCGGCCCCTCGGCGCACCGGTGCCGGTTGGGTGAGCGATGTCTTCCTGCCGGCGGGAACGCGCTACGCGGTGGAAAGATCCACAAACCTGAGCCGGTGGTCGCAGGGGGAAGTCGAGGTGGTTCGTCCGGGAACCCTGATCCTGGACGTGGGAGGGGAAAATCCCGATGGAGCGGGTTTCCTGCGGTTGCGCTCCTGGATCGGTGCGGTCGGAAATGTCGAATGGTGAAGCGCGGCACCGCGCCGCACTCAGTAGGACTTCCGCAGGTGACTCGGGAGGACGTTCAATTCGGCGCGATACTTGGCCACCGTACGGCGCGCGATCTTGATGCCTCGGGTGAGCAATTGGTCGACGAGTTCCTCGTCGGAGAGCGGCTTTGAGCGGTCCTCGCCGGAGATCAGTTCGCTGAGGATCGTCTTCACCGAGGTGTTCGACATCGTCTCACCGGACGAGGTCTGAACGCCGGAGGTGAAGAAGTACTTCATCTCGAAGACGCCCTGCGGTGTGAGGATGTACTTCCCGGAGACAGCGCGGCTGACCGTGGTTTCATGGACACCGACAACCTCTGCGACCTGCACCATGGTCATGGGCTTGAGATGGGCGACCCCGTGTTCCATGAACTCCCGCTGGCGCTTCACGATCTCCTGGGCGATGCGGGTGATCGTGTCCTGGCGCTGGTGGATGCTCTTGATGAGGAATTTTCCCGCGCGGATCTTCTCGCGGATGTACTCGCGCACCTCGCCCGAGGTCTCCGTCTGTCCCAACAGATCCTTGTACGTATTGCTGATCCGCAGGTGCGGGATGTAGTCGCTGTTGGTGGTGACCGCGTACTCGTCCCCGTTCTTCGTCACGGTCACTTCGGGGACGACAAACGAGTGATCGTCCGGCGTGGTGTCGCGTCCGGGGCGCGGGTTCAAGTCGGCGATGAGCTCTGCTGCCTTCTGGGCTTCGCTGGCAGAGATGCCGAGGTGACGCGCAATGTCCGGGAAACGCCGCTTGCCGAGCGCCTCGAAGTGATCGCGCAGGATGCGGTATTCGAGCGATTCCTGACGTTCGGCCCGCTCCAGTTGGAGCAACAGGCATTCGCGGAGATCGCGCGCGCCGACGCCGGGCGGGTTGAAGGTCTGGATGACCTTGAGCACGGCCTCAATCTGGTCGGCGGGAACACCGGTCGAGAAGGACAGTTCGTTGGCTCCCGATTGGAGGTATCCGTGGTCGTCGATGTTGCCGATCAGCATCTCGGCGATCTGGCGGTCGGTCGGGCTGAAATCCGTCATCCGAACCTGCTCGAGCAGTTCCTCCTGGAGCGAGGTCTGGGCGACGAGCGAGTCGAACATGAACTGACGCCGTTCTTCATCCTCGGGAGTCTGGCGGCTGACGCTGGAGCCCGCGGAATATTGGTCACGCCATTCCTGGTCGAGTTGGAGCAGTCGTTGGAGTTCCTGATCGAAAGGGTCGTTCGGGCTGTCACCGGGCTTTTCGGTGGCGGGATCAAACTGGACATCGGCCGGAGGTTCGGCGGGATCGGCAGCAGCCGAGGCTTCCTCGCCGCGGACCTCGCGTTCCTCGGCTGTTTCCTCCGCGATGGCGGACTCTTCGAGGACTGGGTTCTGCTGGAGTTCCTGCTCCACCAGGGCCTTCAGCTCCAGCACCGGGGCCTGCAGCAACGCCAGCGATTGCTGGAGCTGCGGCGACAGCACCATCTGCTGCGACATGCGCTGGGAGAGATGAAGTCCTTGAGACATTGAATGTGCGGCTACTCTAGTCGGGGTGGATTCCACGACAAGGAGCGAGTTGGCATTGCGATTGCTTTCCTTGGCGTACGCCCGCCTTTCCACGTCAACCAAGACAGTCTCCGTGGTCTCCCCAGTTCCACCGGGTCCTGATCCGGCGAAAGGCTGGAATCACGCCGGGTGGGGGCACCCGGCCTTCAATGGAGTTCCGAGACGCCAGTTCCCAGACTCCAAACTGGATGCTTCCCCCGAAACCGGGCTTCCCATGGAGCGGATTCCCGACTGAAATCCGCGGGTCATGACCGTCCTGCCTGTTGTTGCCCGGGAACTGCGCGTCGCGTCGCGACGTCGATGGAGTTACTGGGGGCGTACGCTGGCGGCGGGGGTTGCCCTGCTGGTGGTGGTGTGGTTTGCCCTCATCGAGAGCCGGCTTTCGTTGAATCGCTTTGGTCAACAGCTGTTCGCGACGACGAGCTTCTTTGCTGCGTTGTTCGCGGTGTTGTCGGGAGTCATCTACAGCGCGGATTCCCTGGCGGAGGAACGGCGCGAAGGAACCCTGGGACTGCTGTTCCTGACGGATCTCAAGGGATACGACGTGCTCTTCGGCAAGATGGCTGCGAGTTCGTTGGGGTGCATCTTCCATCTCGTCGCGTGCCTTCCGGTGATGGCCATTGCCATCCTGTTGGGCGGAGTTTCGGCCGGGGAATACCTGCGGATGGTGGCGCTGCTCCTCAACGGGCTGATGTGCTCGTTGTCCCTCGGAATGTTGGCGTCCACGTTGACCGCAGACTCGAAGCGCGCCGCAGCGACCACCCTGGTCTTTGTATTCGCCCTGTGCGGATTGATGCCTGCCCTGGGCGGGATCACCTACTGGCTGGGATGGAAGTTCGAGCTGGATTCAACGACGCGGGACACCGTCTTCGAGACGTGCTTTCTGTGGGCGTCGCCCGTCGTGGGGTTCTTTCACGCCTTCGACAGTGAGTTCGGCGGCAAGCCGCGGTTGTACCACCTGCCGATGGTGTTCGTCCTGGGCGTGAGTATCGCTGCGCTCGCGTTGAGCGCATTCCGGTTGCCCCGGCTCTGGCAGGAGAAGGGGGCCACGGAAGCTCGCCGCGGGCTGAAAGGCTGGATCGAACGTCGGCGTTGGCCGGACGCCGCGTCCCGCGCCCGGTGGCGCGAATACATGCTCGAGCAGAGTCCTTTGGTGTGGCTGACCGGGCGGTACTGGATGCGGCCCATCACGGTCTGGATCTTCCTCGGGGTCGCCGCGGTGATCTTCCTCCTGATCGGACTGGAGGTCGGCAAGGACTGGTTCGAGGCTCCGACCTTCGTCATCACGTCGATGCTCGTGCACCTGAGCCTGAAGGTCTGGATGGCGTCCGAGGCACCGCGACAATTTCACGAGGACCGTCGGAGCGGGGGCATGGAGTTGCTCCTGTCCACGCCGCTGACCGTCGATGATTTCCTGGCAGGTCGG
>JBIKWS010000424.1:0-4289 GCA_044356195.1 Cyanophyceae cyanobacterium | reverse complement strand
TTCGCATGGAATCGGCAGTTCATTGATTCGCAGATGGTGGAAAGGAGATCGGAAACGCCAACACCCGACGCCGGTGAGGACCTCCGTCTACAGGCGTATGTCCTCCATTATCCAAGCTCCCATTCATCTGCGCCATCTGCGGAACCAACCGCCCTTTTCAGGCTCACTCCCGCGCGAACGCCTTGTGCTGGGGATCGCCGCCCGAAAGGAGATAGGCCATCAGGTCCATCAATTCGTCGCGGTTCATCCCGGAGATCGTTCCGATGGGCATGGGGGACTGCCGGGAGAACTCGATGCTTTCCACCGTGTCCGCCGCGGCCCGGGTGAGCTTGTTGAGATCAAAGGGATTCGGGGCGACGGCGACTTCCTTGTCGTTCTTGAGGATGAGGCGCCCGTGGAGGGTGCTGCCGTCCTTGAGCTTCACCTTGCTGGCCATGTACTGCTCGGAGATCGAAGCGCTGGGATCGCAGATCGCCACGAGAATGTCCCGGATGGCGAAGCGGGCGCCCACCGAGCCCAGATCCGGACCGGAGATTCCCCCGTCACCACGGAAGCGGTGGCAGGCGATGCACATCCCGGCGGAGAACATCATGCGGCCGTTCTCGAAATCCCTTCCGCGAAGGTCGGTCGCGAAGAGTTGCATGGCCGAGTTCACGGTCCACGCGACGCCCGGGCCCTTGGGCTTGGGAAGCTTGGAAAGATCGGTGGACGGAAGATCGTCCAGCAACCCGATCAACGGTTCGACGTCCTTCGTTTCGAGGTGGGCGATGGCATCCTTCCGTATGGCCCGGATGTATCCGGCGTAACTCTTGCCGCCATCCTTCGCGAGGGTCTCGTTGAGCCATCCAAAGAAGTATTTCCGATCCTCGAGGGTCCACCCGTTGGTGACGCGTCGAAGGCAATACGCGAAGTGGATGTTCCGCGTGTTGGGCGTATTGGCCATCATCTTGAGGATGGCCCCGCCGTACTCGTGACGCCCGAGCATCGCCTTGTCGTAATCCACCGCCTCCGCACGTGTGGACTTCATCCGATCGATGGTCTTCCGAACCACCGTGGGGGCATCCAGGAATGAAAGCAGTCGGCACAGTTCGGCGTTCACCGTGTCGTCCTGCGCCGGAAAATGGGGGTCCAGTTGAGTGATGATGGCAGCGGCTTGATCGGCCCCGGGCCGTCCCATGCGCAGGAAGCAGAGTGCGTAGGCGCGGAGCAATGCCAGTTGATCGTCCCGTTGGAGGGTGCCGAACGACAATCCACCCAGCTTGCCGAGCAAACGTCCGGCGATGGACTTGTCGCCGTGACGGCTGAGCGCGATGGCGGCATGGATCGCGGCGCGCGGGTCCTTCTCGGTGAACACCCGTTCGCGCCAGAGCGCGACGTCCTGGTTCTCGATGGCGATGCGGGCGGCGTAACGGATGTTGCGATCCGGGTTCGCAAGGTGTGGCCAGGCCTGGTCGAGCGCCTTTTCACCGCCCTTGCCGCGCTCGTGGAACGTCTCCAGCGAGTGGCGCAAGGCCCGGAGTCCGCTGTTGGCGACCAGCGCCCGCGGCGTGCCGGCTGTCTTCGGCCCGACATGACGGATCCGATAAAGGCGGGAGGCCGTGGTGCGTCCGCCCGTGACGAAGTACATGGCTCCATCTGGCCCGAAGCGCATGGCGGCGATGTTGAGCGGGCTGCCGTGCAGGAATTCCGTCTTCGTGCCGGTATAGCTCGAACCGGCTTCCTGCAGTTCCACGGTGAAGATCGTCCCGAAGGTCCAGTCGCAGATGAACAGCTTGTCCTGAAATTCCGCGGGGAAGTTCGAGGGATGCCCGAAGCTGATGGCGGTCGGCGAACCTGGCCCGACGTCGAGCACCGAGCCCAGGCTGTCGGCGAAATAGTCGAGCCAGACACCCGATCCGGAGCGCCAGCCGAATTCCGAGCCGCTGGTGACATGGTTGATGCGGGTGGGTCGATACCACGGGACACCGATATCGAACTCCATGTCGGAATCGTAGGTGAACAGTTCCCCTTCGCGATTCACGGCAATATCCACGGAGTTCCGGAACCCGGAACCGATCATCCGCCAGTCCTTGCCGTCGGGAGAAATCCGGCAGATCCAACCGCCGGGAGCCGTCAATCCCACGGCGTGGCCCATCGGATCGGGAATGGAGGGGGTGAGGATGTCCTCCTGCCAGACCGGCGGCTGTGCAGAGGTCGTGCCCTCGGGGACGCTGGTGTAGTTTCCGCTCACGAGGAACAGCCCCTTGCCGTCGGGCGTCGGGATGATGGAATGGGCCGAGTGCTCGTAGCCCATGTCCAATTTCTTCAGCAGTTGGAACTCATCGAACTGGTCGTCGCCGTCGGTGTCGCGGATCCTATAGAACCCGCGCATGTTCGACATGTAGAGGCTGTCGAAGGCGTATAGGAAGCCATAGGCCCCGCCGACCTTGCGTTTGCCCCAATCCACGGGGTCGTAAGGAAACCCCGGGAGGCTCTCGATGCGGATGGGCGCACCGTTGGTTGGCAGGGTGACGCGGAAGACGCCCTTGTCGTCCTGGTCCGAAACGATGAGGCGGCCTTTGGGATCGAAGGCCATGGCGACCCACGAGCCCTGCGACTTCGGCACCTCATAAAGGAGTTCGGCGTCGAAGCCCTCGCGAATGGAGATGCCGGTGTCGGCATCGAGGACCAAGGGGACCGTGGCCGCGGCCTGCCCCGGAAGCGTGAGAGAAAGGAGTCCGAGACAAGCAAGCAATGGAGCCTTGGACCGGGATACGCGGCCTGTTTCCACAGATTTCAAGGATTTCACAGATGGACAGCGTTGCAATGGAGCGGCGATGTCCTCATCGCCATGGCAAGGGCTGTGGAAAGGCGACGAGGACGTTGCCACCCCGTTTCGGTGGGGGATGTGAAGATGCGCCCGAGAAGAACCTTCATCGTGGATCCTGATTGAGCCGGATGAGGCTCGGGGAATTCGTGGAGGCTTCGATGGTGGCGATGGTTTCGCGCAGGGTCTTGGCCTTCTGGCGCATCAGTTTTCTGGGGAAGTCCGGCTCATCGTTCTCGAAGTAGTTCGCGATCCGGGTCAGTTCCGGAATGACGGCTTTGGCGTGGGTGCCGTAACTGAGCAGGATCTTCATGATGTCCGGTGTCCGGATCTCGCTCGCCCAGGGATTCTGTTCGCGCGTGTATTTGGCGCACGCGGTGATGCCTTCCTCGACGTTGTGCTTGGCGAGGACGCGCAGGCCTTCGATGCGGATCTCGTCGGCGAACATCTCGCCGCTCGGGGCGGGTGTCATGATGGCCTCGTAAACCGCGGGCAGCAGTGGCCGGATCTCGTCGAAGGAGAGATGCCGATAGACGGAGCCGATGCTGCCGCGCGCACGACCATCCTCATTCTTGAGACCGGCCCGGACGGCCTTGTAGAGCGCCTCGCGATCCACGCCTTCCAACGAACGCCCGAGCATGCCTTCCCGGTTGAACAGGGCGAAGGCCAGGTAGCGCTGTTGCATGCCGCGCGGGTCCGTGGACGTGTCCACGCGCGCCATGATCTGGAGGAGTTGGGGCACCGTGTTCGATGCGGGCTTGCCGATGGCCGCGAGTGCGTCCGCAGCCTTGATGCGGAGCCAGAGGTCCTCGTGCAACAGGGACTTTCCAAGGGCCTCGATGGCAGGGGCCCCGCGTCCGCGCTGGAAGGTCAATGCCTGGCTGGCACCATAGCGGGCGTCCAGGTTCGGGGATTCCTGCATCTGGACCAAAGGCTGGATGGGAACATCCTTGCGGCGCCCCAGGGCCATCGCTGCCCGCTCGCGCACGATGGGCGACCAGCTCTGGAGACGTTCCATGAGTTGCGTGGTGGTCAGCCCGTCGTAGAAGCTGTTTCGGTCCTTGTTGTTCCAACCTCGGCCATCGAGCACCAGCGATTGCGCCGCCGCCGCGTCGAGTCGCGGCACGGAGCCTTCGACCTTGCCGGTGAGATGGAGCTTATTCAGCGGCATGGCGTAGGCCAGCAGGTAGGTGCCGGTGGCATCCCAACCTTCATAGCTGTCGTGCTCGGGTTCCGGCGGACCCTGATGGGGGTAGCTGCGATCCCAGCGCCGGGCTAGGTCGAAGTACCAGCTGCCGAACTCGGCCATCCAGGCGCCGGTGGCGTTCGGACCGGACTGGGCGATCCCCGGCATGGCCCACAGGAGGTTGAAGTAGTTGCCGGTGTGCCCGCAATCGCGCTCCGGGCCGTGGGAAGCCACGCTCATGCGCGAGAAGAATTCCGCGCCCTTCGATTCATCGAGCAGGTTGAACAGGACCGAGGC
>JBIKWS010000422.1:0-4299 GCA_044356195.1 Cyanophyceae cyanobacterium | reverse complement strand
GCTCCAGCACGTACCGCATCACGCCCTTGTTCACCGAGCTCGGCGACCTGCCGGCGCGAAGCAGCATCTCCGTTCCTGTCCGCGTCGAGTTCCAGCCCGACCTCGACGCGCGCATCGTCGCCGGCCTGATCCGCAACGGGCGTCAGGTCGGACCGCGGAACGAACCGCTCCTGAATGTCTCCACCCGACGCGGGGAAGCCGGCCCGGCCGCGGGCGGTGGTGGCGGGGCCAACGACTGCGACACGCCCAGCATCAACGTCCGATACTTCGTCGTCTGCGGCGACGACGGCCTCTACCACATGGTCCCGATCGACGTGACGCCGATCGGCATGCTGCGCGATCTCATCAAGTGCCTCCAGGCACTCGCCAAGGGTCCCAGCAATGCTGGCGGCGCCGCGTGCGATTGCGCCAGTCAGGCCGCCGCGGGAATCGGCGCGGCCCTCGGCGGGGATGGAGAACTGCCCAAGCCCCTCAAGTGCGCCCTCGCCGTCCTGTGCCAGGACGTCGGCGAAATCGCCAAGTGCATCTGCCCGGGACTCGAAGCCACCGAGTTGCTCTACGGCACCGGCGGCGGCATCGGCGGCGGCGCCGGCCGATTCATTCCGCCGCCCGGCGGTGCCGGTCGCTGCGCCATCATTCCCACCGGAGCGAGCCCCGGCACGTCGACACACCTCGCGACGTCGCTCCAGTCCAGTTCGGACGGGATGCCCCGCGCCCTGGTCGTCGTCGCGCGCAACACGGCGACCGCAACCCTTCCAACCGCCGCCGCACCCAGCCTCGCCAGTCCGTCCCGCAATGCCGCCCCCGCCGCCGATGGCGATGGCATCTGTGCCCAGGTCCGTCTCCGACTCACCCAGGACGTCGCGCTCACCCGCGCCGGATTCCGTGCAATGCTGGCCATCGACAACCGGCTCACGAACACCCCGCTGACCCAACTCGCCTTCGAACTCCACTTCTTCGATGCCGCCGGGGCGCGCGTCGACGATCGGTTCGGCATCCGACCGCCGAGCCTCGTCGGCCTCACCGACCTCATCGGCTCCGGCACCCTCGCCCCCGGGTCCGGCGGCACCGCGGAGTTCATCATCGTTCCGTCCGCCGCCGCCGCACCCGACGGTCCCACACCCTATTCCGTCGGTGGCGAACTCCGGTATTTCGACGGCACCCGTTCCGTCACCATCCCGCTCGCCCCAACGCCGCTCTCCGTCCTCCCCCAGCCGGAACTGTCCTTCGATTACTACCACCAGCGCGATGTCTTCAGCGACGATCCCTTCACTCCCGAGACGGAGCCTTCCCAGCCGTTCACGCTTGGTCTTCTCGTCCGGAATACCGGCGCCGGCTCCGCCCGAAACGTGACGGTCCGCTCCGGCCAACCCCGCATCGTCGAGAACGAGAAAGGCCTGTTGATCGACTTCCAGGTCGTGGCCTCGGAGGTGTTCGCACCCGATGCGACCCGCTTGCTGACTCCATCGCTCACCGCGGATCTCGGGGACCTCGAACCCGGCGGTGTCCGCGTCTCCCGCTGGCTGCTGAAATCCACGTTGCAAGGTCTGTTCCTCGATTACTCCGCCACCGTCGAACACCTGGATCCGCTCGGCCAACCCGCCTTCGAGGCCGTGCCGCCCGGCAACGTCCGCATCCACGAACTCACCCGCCTCGTCCGCGACCCGCGCACCAGCGCCGATGCCCTGCCCGACTTCCTCGTGAACGAAGATCCAGCCACCGATCCCGATGATCTCCCCGACTCGATCCACCTCAGCAACGGTTCGATCGAACCGGTCCGCGTCGTCGCCCAGGCCACGCCCGACGCAGTGCCCACGCTCCAGCGACGCGAGATCCTCCTGAACCTCGGTTCCACGGCCTCGGGTTGGACGTACCTGCGCATTCCCGATCCGCAGGGGGCCACCGGCCCGCGCGCGTTCCGGCTTGTCGCGGTGCTTCGCCCGGATGGTTCCGCACTGCCCGGATTCAACTTCTGGCAGACCGACCGGACCTTTATCGGCCTCGGCCGCCGACCCATCCTCGGGAACCATCTCCACCTATTCGATCACGGCGCGCCCGATCACTACCGGCTGGTCTATGAACCGGTCACACCCAGGGACACCGTCGCCCCGGTCGCGACCATGGACGCCCTGCCCGCGACCTCCTTCCCGGCGTTCGCGCTGCGCTGGTCGGGAACCGACAACACGACGAACGCCCTCACCTTCGACGTGTTCGCGTCCGTCGACGACGGACCGTTCGTCCCGTGGCGGGTGGCCACGCCGTTGAATGGAGGCCAGTTCATCGGCGAACTCGGCCATCGCTACGCCTTCTACGCGGTCGCGATTGATGAAGCCGGGAACCGGAGCGGCGTTCCCGCTGCCCCGATGGCCAGCACTGTGACCACGCTCGTAAACCGGCCGCCCACCTTCGACCCAGTTCCCACCCAGACCCTCTTCGCCGGCGCCACCTTGCAGGTCCAGCTGCGCGCCTCCGATCCCGACAGCTCCTTCCAGACCCTGACGTACGCCGTCGATCCCACCTCACCGGGCGGCGTCGCCGTCGATCCATCGACCGGTCTCCTGACCTGGGTCGTCCCTCGCGCCCTGGGCGATACCACCCAACGCATCTCGGTGTCGGTCCACGATGACGGCCAACCGGCCCTTTCCGCCCGGCTGGCGTTCGATGTCCGGCTGTTCGGCTCCAATGCCGAACCCGTGCTCCTCCCCATCCGCAACCAGACCGTTCTCGCCGGCAGCCTTGTCGCCTTCCGCGTATTCGCCACCGATGCCGACGTCCCGCGACAGACGCTCCGATTCCGGCTCGTGGGCAATGTTCCCGAGGGTGCCACCGTTGACCCCACGTCGGGATTGTTCCTCTGGCAGACCAGCGAGTTCGCACCCAGCTCGGTGAGCGCCATCACGCTCGAAGTCTTCGACGACGGCACGCCCTCCATGGCCACCGGACAAACCTTCCTCATCGACGTCCGCAAACGCTCGAACGACTTCCGCCTCCAGGTAGGCACCGCCATCCTCGATGCCGGCCAATCGGGATCGCTCCCGCTCGGCCTCGTCGCCGGGCAGCCACTGTCCCGCATCACGTTCGCGCTTCCCCCACTCGGACCCAGCGTCACCAACCTCTCGCTCGCACAGCTCGCCCCCGGCATCTCCGGGGCCCAGCTTCAACCCCTTCCCGACGGCACCGCCACCGCCACGTTCTTCACCGACCCCGGATTCGTCCTCGACGGCGAGCTCGACCTTGCGCGCATCGCCTTCGGCACCCAACCGAACGTCTCCGATCTGGTCCGGATCACCCCACGCGAGGTCGTCGGAGTGGACGGCTCCGGCAACCGGACCCTTCGCGGAGCCGCCAACGCCGGCCGCATCATTGTCATCGGCTCCCAACCCGTCATCGAAGCGACCAAGCCCGATGAGCTCATGATCTACGGTCGTCCCGGCCAGCTCTACATCCTGGAAACCAGTGCTTCCCTGAACCCAGGTGCCTTCTGGGCCCCCCTCGGACCCTTCCCAATCAGCAACCAGTCCACCCGACGGCAACTGGTGCCCGTGGCTGGCGACCGCTTCGTCCGCCTCCGGGTACCATGAGGGCGGGCGATGAACGCTCTCCGCAGTCTCCTCACGTCGTCTGCTACCCCTCACCTAGCAGACGAGGTCACGAGGCTGAGCCATGAGGATGATCCCAGTCGTCAATTGAAGGCCGGGTGCCCTCACCCGGCGCGAGTTGCCCGACGCCGACATCTGTACGCCGAAGGCGTTGAAGCCTTTAGCCCCGGGTTGGCGCGGTAGGGGCGCATCTTGACACTGCCCCCGCATGGAACGGGGTGGCGACGTCCTCGTCGCCGTTCCAAAGCCGTTCGCAGGGCGATGAGGACATCGCCACCCCGTTCCCCTTCTCAAACGGGGCAGTGTCAAGATGCGCCCGCGCGGTAGCGCCTACCCGGGGTTTGGATGGATTGGAAGAAGCGCACCCCGAAGGCGGTGCGAAGATCTCCGCTGTCTGCAACCCTTTGAGGGGAAACAATGGGGTCGCGTCTAAATATTTTACATTTCTCCAGCTCCACTCGGCTGCCCGTTGAAGTGCCGAACCGGAATGCACCACCCTCCCCTTGACCCAGATCCGCCCGCGGCTTCTTCTCCCCCAACCATGGGACTCGATTCAGTAGAACTGGTAATGGCGGTGGAGGAGGAGTTCGATCTCACCATCAGCAACGCCGATGCCGGGCGATGCCGTACGCCCGCCGACCTGATCGCGGTCGTCGCGCGTCAGGTCATGGCCAAGCAGACATTGGCCACGGACCATCCG
>JBIKWS010000020.1:0-14761 GCA_044356195.1 Cyanophyceae cyanobacterium | reverse complement strand
ACTTCAATCCGCTGCTGGATGAGTTCACCTTTGGCAGCCTCCAATGCATGCGCCGGGTGAGGGCACCCGGGCTACAGATCCGTGGCTCCCCACCAACGAACGGGTCCTCAGTGGATGGGTGGACGCGGAGAAAAGGACCTGTGCTCATTCCTTTCCTCGCCATCCAGCGACGAGTCCGGCTGAATCGAAACCATGGAGCTGACAACTCAACTGGCGCTGTTCCTCGACAACCGTCCCGGCTCCCTTGCGCGCGTCTGCGAGGCCCTCGCCGAGGCCCGGATCAACATCTACGCCATCTCCACCAGTGATACGGTCGACCACACCGTCATCCGCATGGTCGTCAGCGAACCGCGTCGCGCGATGGAGCTGTTCGAGGATCGCCAGGCCCTCGTAGTGGAGAGCGATGTGCTCATGATCCACGGGGACAACCGGCCCGGCGGTCTGGCCTCCATTGCCCGCCGTCTGGGGGACGCCGGGATCAACATCGAGTACGCCTACTGCGCCACCAGCCCGAAGGCGCGCAACGGTCTCCTCATCCTCCGGCCCTCGAACCCAAAGAAGGCCCTCAAGGTCCTGAACCAGTCGGAGTAGACCGTTGCGCGTGCCTGCGATTTCGATCTTCAGCTGGCCGCCGCTGCGCCGCCGGACAGCAACGCCAGCACCCCGGCTGGTTGTCCGGTGGCCTCGGTCCGCGTCTTCAGGTCCTTTACCCGGACCTGAATCCCACCCTCCGCACGCTCCAGTCGGACCCAGTGCCCCGCTCCCATTTCGAGCGCACGCTTGAACTGCTTGTCCGACTTGAGGGGCGTCAGACTGTACTCCACGGCTTTGCCGGCTTCACGGAGCTGCTGCACCAAGGCCAGCGAGTCCAGACGCAAGGTCTCGTCCTCCACCAGCACCATGACGTCGATCGTCGACGAGAACGAGGGAACCTTCCCCCGCTTCCTCAGGAGCAACGCCAGCACGACGTCGCCCATCCCGAATCCGAGGGCAGGCAGCTTGACCTTCCCACCGCTCAGCAGGCTGACGAGGTTGTCGTAGCGTCCACCGCCCGCAATGGCCCGGAACTCACCTTTCCGGTCGAACGCCTCAAAAACCACGCCGGTGTAGTAGGCCAGGCCGCGGATGACGCCGTAATCGATCTTCACGTAGGCCCCCAGGCCTCGAGCGGAAAGATTATCCAGAATCCCTTGCAACTCCGCGGTGGGAACACCCGCCGAAACGAACTCTTTCACCGCTGCGGGTGTCACACCCGTGGGTGCAAAGCGCCGGGCACTCGTTTCGGCGTCGTCCCGCTCCATCTTGTCCACGGCCTGGAAGAAGGCATAAGCCTGATCCGGCTGCCCACCCTGGGATTCATAGAATGCCTGCCACGCCTTCCGGCTGCTCAGCCGGATCACGAAGTCCTCCTCGGTCAATCCCATCGACCGCAGGACGTCGATCAGCAAGGCCACCACCTCGGCATCCGCCGCGGGATCCTCCTCGCCAAAGAGATCACAGTTGAACTGGAAGTGTTCCCGCAACCGCCCCTTCTGCGGGGCTTCATAGCGGAACAGTTGCGGCATCGAGTACCACTTGATTGGCTTCCGATAGGCCCGCTCCGCTGCTGCCACCATGCGTGCCACCGTCGGCGTCATCTCGGGTCGGAGGGAGACCGCGTCGTTGCCCTTGTCCAGGAAGTTGAACAACTGGGACACGATCTCATCTCCAGACTTCGCCGTGTAGAGGTCCAGCGGTTCGAGAGGCGGCCCGTCATACTCCCGGAACCCGTACCGCCGTGCGGTCCGTCGCCAGCAATCAAAGATGTGCTGGCGCAAATCACAACTCCACTCCTCACCCGGCGGGAGCGGCTCCGGATAGAATTCTCGAAAGCCCTTCAGACGCTGCATAAAGGGTGGGAACGTACACAGGACGAAACTTGCGGGCCATGCCGAAAAAAATCGGGCGCATCGGGATTCCGATGCGCCCGTCCTGGAAAGTCCCTTGCCGCCCCCGGCTGGAACCGACCACCGCCTGCCCGAAATCCGGGTGAGCTTCCGCCTCAAGCCTTCGGCGTCAGCTTCAACACCCGTTCCCGCATTTCCTTGCCGGGCTTGAACTTCACCACCGCACGCGGGGGGATGGGGACGTCGTTCTCCGGATCATTCGGATTCCGTCCGATCCGCGCCTTGCGGATCTTCACTTCGAACACACCAAAGTTCCGCAATTCAATCGTCTCTCCTTCCGCTACAGCATCAGAGATGATGTCGAGGGTCTTTTGGACGATCTTGAGGACAACTTCCTGGTTGACGTGGGCTTCCTGGTTGGGCCCTTCATCCTGCTCCAGTTCTTGGCTTATCCGGACGACGATGTCGCGCTTCGTCATGGCTATCTGTTAATTAAGGTTAGGGGGGATCTTGACGAACGCGTGATAGGAGGCCCGAGGCCATCCGGTCAAGCCATGACTGCATGGACCCCACCCTCTCCCCCAAATCAGGGCTTCCCAGAAAAATCCCGAGAGCCCTCCGCCGAGGCTTCGATGGGGCTCCCCGGGAACGCGCCGGGACAAGGTCTTTATGGACTTCGAGCCCATCCCAAGCTCCCGATCCAGCAAGCCTCCCGGCTTGCAGCGGAGCCAAACCACCTCAACCCGCCACGGTCGACAATTCCACCGGCTCGACACTGAGTCCGAGCTTCTTCAGCCACTTCAATCCTGCTTCCACCTCGGTAGCGGCGCCCTGCACTTCCAGACACACGATCCCAACCTCGTCGGTCACGCTTGCCTGCCGGATGTTCGTGGAAAGCTCGAACCGGTGTCCCAACTCCCAGATCACCGGTGCCTTGATCCGCTTCGGCGGGTAGGTCAGCCAGAGGCGACGCTGGACGACGGCGGCACTTTCCTTGCTGGTTGGCTTCACCGACCGGCTGGCGACGGCTGCCCGCGGGGTGGCGGAAGCCGCGGGCTTTCTGGATTTGGCGGGCATGGGTGGATTGGGCCGGATGTGTCGGAAGATCTGGAAGCAGCGCTCAACCTCCGGCAATCGCCGGGATGATGCTCACTTCGTCGCCGTCCTTCAGCGGCGTGTGCTGGTTCTCAAGGAACCGGATGTCTTCCTCGTTCACGTAGACGTTCACAAAACGACGCACTTCTCCGGCCTCGTCCAACAGGCGTTCCTGGATTCCAGGAAAACGCTGCTGCATCTCGGCAAAGGCCGAGGCGACGGTACCGGGCTGGACCTGAACCAATTCCTCTTCTCCGGTCAGCTTCCGGAGCGGGGTCGGGATACGCACATTGACTGGCATGATATCGGGCCGCACAGCCTGCCAGCTCCCTCCATCCCTGCGCAAGGGAGGTTTTGGTACGCAGGTCCATCGGGCTGGATTCCAAGTTTGGGTTCGCATCCCACCCGATTGCGGGCTTTCATCGCGCACCAACATACCCCTATGGCTTCGATCAAGTTCGGTACCGACGGCTGGAGGGCCGTCATCGCGGAAGACTTCACCTTCGCCAATGTCGATCGTGTCGCGCAGGCAACGGCGGACTTCTGGAAGGCCAACCCCGTTCCCGGCACCACCCAGAAGACCGTCGTCGGCTACGACCGCCGCTTCCTCTCCGACCAGTTCGCCCTCCGCGTCGCGGAAATCCTCGCGGGCAACGGGTTCATCGTCACCCTGACCAACACGCCCACGCCCACACCTTCGGTCTCCTATGCAGTCAAGCAGCAGAAGGCCATCGGCGGGGTGATGCTCACCGCCTCCCATAATCCGCCGGCGTTCAATGGCTTCAAGCTGAAGGCATTCTACGGCGGCTCCGCCGAGCCTGTGATGTGTCAGGCCGTCGAGGCCCTGCTGGACAAGTCTCCGGTGCAATCCATCCCCTTCGACCAGGCCCAGAAGGAGAAGAAGATTGTCCTCAAGGATGTGCGGCCCGCCCACTACGCCGCCATCAAGCGCCTCGTGGATTTCGACCTCATCGCCAAGTCCGGACTCCGTTTCGCGCACGAAGCCCTCTATGGCGTCGGGGCCGGCTGTTTCGACGACCTCCTCGCGGGCACTTCCTGCCAGGTCACCACCCTGAACGGCGAACACAACCCCGGATTTGGCGGCATCAATCCCGAGCCCATCGCACGGAATTACGTCAAGTCCGCCGCCTATCTCGCCAAGCATCCCCACGACCTCTGTCTGGTGACCGACGGGGATGCGGACCGCGTGGGTGGCATGGACGGACGCGGCAACGCGCTGTCCACCCATCAAATCATCTGCCTGCTGCTTCAGCACTACATCCTCAACCGCAAGCAAACCGGCCGGGTGGTGAAGGCCCTGACCACCACCTCGATGGTCGACAAGATGTGCGCCCGCCACGGCCTCGAACTCGTCGAGACCGGTGTCGGCTTCAAGTACATCGCTTCCGAAATGATCAAGGGCGGTGTCCTCCTTGGGTTCGAGGAAAGCGGTGGGATCGGGTTTCCTGGCCACATCCCCGAACGGGATGGCATTGCGGCCGGACTGGTCCTGCTGGAACTGCTCGCCTTCGAGAAGAAGCCGCTCACCAAGCTTCTCGCCGGCCTCGAAAAGGAATACGGCCCCCATCGGTACGCACGGATCGACACCCATTTCCCGCTCGAAAAGCGGGCGGCGCTGATGGAGTTCTGCCGCGACAAGGGTCCCTCCAAGCTCCTCAAATCGCCGGTCAAGGAGGTGAAGTCGTTCGACGGCGTGAAGTTCATCGCTGAGGACGGCACATGGCTCATGCTTCGCGGCTCCGGGACCGAACCGATCCTCCGGATTTACGCCGAGGCCAAGTCCGACGCAGACGCACAGGCGCTGCTCAAGCTGGGCGTCCAATGCACCAAGAAGGTGTGATGTCCGCCCCAAAGGCCCACTGCACCTATCCAGAACCAGCCGGCGACGGCAGCGGTTGGATTTGTCCCCAAGCTATTCACAAGGAGACCTTGACCACCCGCCATTCCAACCCCCACTCTGAGCCCGTGCTCGTTGGGCACAATTCATGTTCGCGCAACTAAAGGGTCTCTTCTCCAACGATATCGGGATCGACCTCGGAACCGCCAACTCGCTCGTGTATGTGCGGGACCAAGGGATTGTTCTGCGTGAGCCTTCGGTTGTCGCCATCCAGGCGGGAACCACGAATGTTCTGGCCGTGGGTGAAGAAGCCAAGCGCATGCTTGGCCGAACCCCCGGCAACATCGTCGCCATCCGGCCGATGAAAGACGGCGTCATTGCCGACTTTGAAATCACCGAGGCGATGCTGAGGCATTTCATCCAGAAGGTTCACCATCGCAAGCTGATCGCCCCGAGAGTCGTCGTCGCCGTGCCCAGTGGCATCACGGAAGTGGAGAAGCGTGCCGTCAAGGACTCGGCGACCCACGCGGGAGCCCGTGAGGTTTATCTCATCGAACAGCCGATGGCTTCGGCCATTGGCGTCGGCCTTCCGGTCCATGAACCGGCCGGCAACATGATCGTCGATATCGGCGGGGGAACCTGCGAGATCGCCATCATTTCGCTGGCAGGCATCGTGTTCAGCCGGTCCGTCCGCGTGGGAGGCGACGAGTTCGACGACACGATCGTCGCGCACATGAAGAAGGCCCACAACCTGATGATCGGCGAACGCACCGCCGAAGAGATCAAGATCCGCATCGGTTCGGCCCATCCCCTCGAACAGGAACTCACCATCGAGGTGAAGGGTCGCGACCTGTCCGCCGGACTCCCTCGAACGGTTACTGTCCGTTCCGAGGAAATCCGCGAGGCCCTCAAGGAACCCCTCTCCAGCATTCTCGAATCCGTCCGCATCACCCTCGAACGCTGCCCACCAGAACTCTCGGCCGACCTCGTCGACCGCGGGATCGTCATGGCGGGCGGCGGGGCGTTGCTCCGCAACATCGACCGCCTCGTCTCGCAGGAGACCGGGCTTCCGGTGCACATCGCGGATGACCCCTTGAGCGCGGTGGCGACCGGGACCGGGCGTGTGCTTCAGGAGTTGGCGTTCCTCAAGCGCGTCGCTTCGTCCACGGCCTGATTCCAACCATGCGTTCCACGATCCTGATCCCTTCGCTCGGCGTTCGCCCCGGATAAGACGGGACGAACCTTGTTCAAGCGCTCTCATTACATCGCTCTCGCGTTCTGCGCCTTGGTGCTGCTGGTTCTGCTGAACCTGCCATCCGGCGCTTCCTCCCGTTTGAAACTGGCGGTTGGCGGCTTCTTCCTCCCTCTGTTCGGGTTGTCCACCGCGGCCGAGTCCTTCGTCGACCGGGCCTCCTACCAACTCCTCCCGCGACAGACGCTGATTTCGGAACTGCGCCGCCTCGAGGCGGACAACGCCCGACTCCGCTTTCACGCCACGCAGGCCGACGACGCCCTTGCCGAGAACAACCGCATCCGGACCCAACTCGGACTTCTTCCCCGCGGACCCTGGAAGCCCCGTCCGGCGCGCATCGTGGGTCGCGATCCCAGCACCTGGTGGCGAACAATGCTCATCGATTACGGATCACGAGACGGAGCGCAGGTCAACCAACCCGTGGTCACGGCCGAAGGATTGGTCGGACGGATCGCGGTCGTCGCTCACAGCCACAGCCAGGTGGCACTGGTGGGTGATGCCGCCTGTGGCGTCGCCGTGCTCATCGCGGAGACGCGTGATCAGGGGATCATCAAGGGGCCCCAATCGACCGTTGAATCCGGGGCCCTGGAAATGAGCACGTTCCAACACAGTCCCCAGATCCTCGCTGGCCACACCGTCGTCACGAGCGGCGACGGAGGAATCTTTCCCAAGGGTCTCCCGGTCGGGAAGATCATCGACACGCACCCCGCCAACGCCGGGCTGTTCACCACGGCGCGGGTCCGTCTGGGTGCCAACCTCAACCGCCTCGAGGAGGTCTGGGTGCTTCAGCAATGACCTGGCTGACTCCAGCGCTGCTGTTCCTCGTGACATGGATCTCCGTCTACCTCCAGACGGGGCTCATTCCCATGCGCGTCGTGCTCGGCGCGCCACCGAACATCCTCCCGGCGATCGTGGTTTATGCTGCGTTCACCCACGGTCTTGGAATCGTCACCACCCTCACCATCGTGGCCGGACTATGGGTGGATTCGTTGTCCGGCAGCAGGCTCGGCACCGGCGTGGCACCGCTCTTCGTCCTGGGGTTCCTGCTCAACACCCGTCAGCACCTCCTCCTTCGCGATCAGCGTTATGCCCAGTTCTGGCTGGGTTTCGGAGGCGGCATCGGTGTGCCCCTCGCCCATGCACTCATCCTCGAGATGGGCGGGGCCGAGCCGGCCTGGGGATGGTTCACCCTGCGGCAACTCCTCGGGCTCGGCCTCCTGAACGGCATCGCCTGCCCCGTTGCCTTCATTTTCTTCGATCAGCTCCGCGGAACCTTTGAGTACCAGCAGGCCGGTCCCGGTCCGTATGCCACCAACCGGGAAATGAAACGCGGTCGCACCTGACGAGCCATGCTGATCTTCGACCAACTCAACAAGGGCGAGCGCCCGCTGCGGATCCTCGCATGGGGTGTCATCGCAGGAATGCTGGTGCTCCTTGGCGGGCTATGGCGGGTACAGGTGTTGTCTGGTTCCGACTATCGCCGAAGCCAGGAGCGCCAAAGCTATCGGAGCGTCCGACTCCCAGCGATGCGCGGACGCATCATTGATCGCAACGGCCTCGCCTTTGCCGAGAACCAGCCGCGTTACCGGCTCGACGTCTATCTGGACGAACTGCTTCCTCAGTTCGCCGAAAAGGAACGCCAGCTTCGCCGCGAACTGCTGGCCTCCCGAGGAGCAACCAACACCGCACCTTCCGGACTCTGGTCGCGACTCACGGCTCGGTTTTCCAAGACTCCCAAGAAGGTCCTCATCACGCCCAACGAACGCGAATGGCTGAAGCGCCACGCCCGCTTCACCGTGGTCTCCAACATCGTCCAGCAGATCAATCAGCGCCTTCACACCCAGGTCGCCAAGACCGAGACCGATCTCTTCCGCCACTGGAGCCGCGAGCGTGCCATGCCCTTTCCCGTGCTCAACAACCTGACCCCGACACAGGTCGCGGTCCTGACTGAACAGGGATGGTCCATCCCCGGCGTGGAACTCGAACTCGTCCCCGTCCGCTCCTATCCCCAAGGCCAACTCGCCGCCCACATCATCGGTGCCGTCCGAACCCACGACTCTTCCGCCGAGGATGACCAGGCTTTCGACTATCGCCTCCGGGACTACCGCGGACTCATTGGCCTCGAATCCGCCTTTGATCGCCAACTCCGTGGCAAGGCCGGCGCCAAGAGCATCCTCATCAACAGCTCCGGCTATCGTCATCGTCAGGGGGAAATCATGCTCGCCGAACCCGTGATCGGCGACACTCTCGTCACCACACTGGATCTTCCCCTTCAAAAGGCCGTCGAGAAATCCCTCGCCCAGGTCAATGGCGACGAACGCGGTGCCGCCGTCGTCATCGACATCCGCAACGGCGACATCCTCGCCTGCGCCTCCGCTCCGTCCTTCGATCCCAATGCATGGATCGACGGGATCAGTCATGCCGAGAACCAGCGTCTGCTCGATCCGAAGATGAAGTATCTCTTCAACCGGGCTACCTACGGTTCCTACAACCCGGGTTCCACCTTCAAGATCGTCACCGCCCTCGCCTGCTTCGAACACGGCATCCTGACCACGCAGAACGTGGACGATCGCATCCGGACACTCGGTTACTACCGGATCGGTCGGAATCACGACATCGACGACACCGCGCCGGCGGGCGAGTACGACTTCAACCGCGCCTTCATCAAGTCCAGCAACTCCTATTTCATCGAGTACGGTCTCCGCCTTGGCATCGACAACCTGCTCGACTACGCCCGGCGCCTCCACCTGGGCGAGAAGCCCGGCCTGCGCCTCAACGAAGAGGCCACCGGAATCGTCCCCGACGTCGCCGACGTCCCCGCTGGCGGGCTGAAGGGAAAGACCGCCAACCTCAGCATCGGACAGGAGCTTACCGTCACCCCCATCCAGCTCGCCATGGTCATGGCCGCGGTGGCCAACGGCGGCACGGTGTACTGGCCGCGCCTGATCGATCGCTTCGAACCCGGCGACCCTCTCTCCAGCGAACCGGCCGAGCACGTCCGCCCCGCGCAGGTTCGGACCCAACTCCCCATCAAGCGGGAGCACCTCGCCATCCTGCACGCCGCCATGCGCGATGACGTTGCCCTCGATGAAGGCACCGGCAAGGGCGCCCGCGTCCGCGACTTCGCCGTGTGCGGCAAGACCGGCACCGCGGAGGTGAAGGCCGGACGTCGCCTGATCGACCGCATCACGTGGTTCTCCAGCTTCGCGCCCTACGAATCCCCGCGTTATGCCGTGGTGGTGATGGTCGAAAGTGGAGGCTCGGGTGGCGGCACCTGCGCGCCGGTCGCGCGCCGGATCTACGAACACCTGCGCGATCGGGAACGCGGCACCGTGGCCCAGAACTCGAACTGACGATGCTTCCGGCCAGCCTCCAACCCAATGTCCAGCGTGAGCGCCTGATCGACAGGACGCTCTGGCTGGGCGTGCTCGGATTGATGGCGGTGGGTGCCCTCTTCATCTTCTCCGCCACTGGCGCCAACGAGGCCGCACGCAATGCGGCCTGGTTCGATTACACCGCCGTCCGCCAGTCCCTTGCCTACGTGCTCGGCATCGTGCTGGTCGGTGCCAGTTGCCTGATCGATTACGCGCGCCTCGCCCGCTGGGCACTCCTTGCGTACTGGTTCTCCATCCTGCTTCTGGTGGGCGTCTACGTGATCGGCGTGGAACGACTTGGTGCCAAGCGCTGGATCGATCTGGGCCCAATCCAGTTCCAGCCCTCCGAATTCGCAAAGCTCGCCTTCCTCTTCGCCGTCGCGAACTTCCTGTCCCGTCCCATCGGTGAACTGGCCTCGCCCGCCCTGTTCATGAAGGCGCTCGGAATGGCCCTCCTTCCGTTCGGCCTCATCGTCAAGCAGCCCGACCTTGGCTCAGCCCTCGTGTTCCTGCCGATGGCGCTCGTCATGATGCTGGTCGCGGGGGTCCCCCAGCGCTTCCTGATCCGGTTCCTCGCCTGCGGCCTCCTGCTCGTCTCGCTCGTCATGGTGGATGTCATGTTCGCCTCCCCGAAGTGGAGCTTCATCCGGCTTGAAGAATACCAGAAGCACCGGCTCCTCGTGTACTTCAACCTCGACTTCGCCCCCAAGAACGCTACCGACTCCGAGCGCCTCGTCGCCCGCGCCGAGAAGGACAAAAAGAGCTACAACGTGAAGCAGGCCCTGATCTCTGTTGGATCCGGCGGCTTCACCGGCAAGGGCTGGAGGCAGGGTACCCAGGGAGCCCTCGGCTACCTGCCCCGTGCTGTGGCCCACAATGATTTCATTTTCTCCGTGATCGCTGAGGAAACCGGCTTTGCCGGATCCCTTGTCGTTCTCGGACTTTATTCCGTGGTCCTGTTCTCTGGCGTGAAAATCGCCGGCCAGGCCCGCGATCGCCTCGGCCGCATCCTCGCGGCCGGCGTGGTTGCACTCCTATTCACGCACATCTTCGTAAACATCGGTATGAACATCGCATTGATGCCTGTGACAGGCATTCCGCTGCCCCTGCTTTCCGCAGGTGGAACATCAGTGGTGTGCTCCCTCCTCGCGGTCGGCATTCTCCAGAACATCCACCAGAATCGCCGCCACTACTGACCCGTTCACGAACCCCCTTTCCTTCCACCGTTCACCTCCCTCTTCCATGAGCTACCAGACTTTCAAGAAGGGCCGCGGTCCAGCCCGCTTCCGCCCGTCCGGCGGACTCGGCCATCGCGCACCAGGCCGCTCCGGCCCCACCCCCAACCAGGAACCCATCGGAGCACGTCCCGAGTCCGATCGGGTGTTCGACACCCGTCAGTACGAAGCCGAAGTCCGACGCGCTGAAAACGTCGCGGCAGGCCTTCCTGAAGATGCCGAACACGAGCACGAACCCGATCTCACCACCTCCGGTCGTGACCAGTCCTACCGCAATCCCGACTTCTCACGCCCTGCGAACGCTGGGGATGGGCACGACCATGACCACGATCACGATCACGATCACGCCGACACCCGTCATGACCATCCCGACCGGGATCATGATCATGACCACGACCCTGCTCATCCCGAATCCCGGGACGAGGCGGAACCTTCCGGTACCGGGACTCCGGGCCGGACATCCGAACCCGCCCGCGGACGCAATGACGGCCGTGGCGATGGCCGTGGTCGCGACCGCGGACAAGGCCGTGGACGCGATCGCGGTGGTCGCGAACCGCGCGAATCACGCGAACGCCGGGAACCCGCAACCTCCGAAGGCCGCGACACCCGTGGGCGCAGCAACCAACCCGAACCCGCTCCACGCTCCATCATCGACAAGGCCAAGGCCGCGGTGAAGGAAGTCGTCCGCAAGGTCCGCGACCTCATCGATCCCGAGCCCAAGACTGTCAAGGAGGTCATCATCAATGCCGAACCCCTCGAAAGCCGCGTGGCCGTCCTCGAAGACGGACGCCTCGAGGAGTTCACCGTCGAACGGACCAATGACGTCCGTCTCGTCGGCTCCATCTTCAAGGGCAAGGTCAAGAACCTCGAAGACAACCTCAAGGCCGCCTTCGTCGACATCGGCTTCGAAAAGAACGCCTTCCTCCACTACTGGGACATCGTGCCCAATTCCCTCGACTCCAACGTCGAGATCATCGAACGCGACGATCGCAACCGCCGCCGCGAGAAGCCCAAGTTCACCCAGAAGGACGTTCCCCGCCTCTTCCCGCCGGGCTCCGAGATCATCGTCCAGGTCACCAAGGACGCCATTGGCACCAAGGGTCCCCGCGTCACGACGAATCTCGCCCTGCCCGGGCGCTACCTCGTCCTCCTCCCGAACTCCGACCAGTCCGGCATCTCCCGGAAGATCGAGAGCCACGAGGAACGCCAGCGCCTCAAGAAGATCGTCCGCGAACTCTCCATCCCCGAGGGCATGGGCGTCATCGTCCGCACCGCCGGCGAAGGAAAGCTCAAGCGCTACTTCATCCGAGACCTCGCCATGCTCCTCGAGGAGTGGTCCGGCGTGCAGCAGAAGATCAAGGAACAGCCCCTCGCCACCTGCGTCTTCCAGGAACCCGACCTCATCGAACGGACCGTGCGAGACTTCCTCACCGAGGACGTCACCCGGATCGTCATCGATAACAACCCGAAGTTCGAATACATCCGCGAAGCCATCGAGCGCATCTCCAAGCGCTCCGTGAAGAAGATCCATTTCTACAACGAGGCCGAGCCGCTCTTCGACCGGTTCAACATCACCCGCCAGCTCGAATCCGCCTTCTCGCGCCAGGTCCAACTGCGCTCCGGCGGGTACCTCGTCATCGACGAAACCGAGGCCCTCGTCGCCATCGACGTCAACACCGGCAAGCACAAGGGTGGCAAGGACCACGACTCCGCCATCCTCAAGGTCAACATCGAGGCCGCCGACGAGATCTGCCGCCAACTCCGCCTCCGCAACATGGGCGGCATCATCGTCCTCGACTTCATCGACATGAAGCACCGGAAGGACCAGCAACAGGTCTACCAGCGCGTCAAGGACGGCCTCCGCCGCGACAAGGCCAAGACCCACGTCCTCCCCCTGTCCCAGCTCGGCCTTATGGAAATGACCCGCCAGCGCCAGACGGAGTCCGTCCAGTCCTCCCTCTACGAGGATTGCGTCCACTGCCGCGGCCGCGGGTTCATCAAGTCCGCCGAAACCATGTCCGTCGAGATTCAGCGCAAGCTCACCGCCATCCTCAAGGCACGCCCCCGCGACGAGTCGGACTTCCAGGTCAAGGTCGTCTGCAACCCGCGCGTCCTCGACCGCCTGCGCAGCCGTGACGAGCAGCTCCTCATCGACCTCGAGAAGAAGTTCTTCGCGAAGCTCACCTTCCGCCCCGACGGCTCGTTCCACAACGAGCAGTGGATCATCTACAACGCCATGAACAACGACGAGATCGCCCGCTCCCGCGACGATCACGCCCTCACGGCCAACAACCGCTGATCCCGCCATGAGCCGTACCGCCGTCGTCGCCTGGGTCGCCACCTGCCTCCTCGCCCTCGTTTCCGGTTGCGCCAC
Source organism: Cyanophyceae cyanobacterium (assembly GCA_044356195.1). Classification (GTDB taxonomy): domain Bacteria; phylum Verrucomicrobiota; class Verrucomicrobiia; order Limisphaerales; family UBA9464; genus UBA6176. The sequence continues at coordinate 1,687 of JBIKWS010000020.1, read as the reverse complement.
CAAGGCCAAACCGGAGTCCGGCGCGCGCTGGTGGAAGGGTAACCTCCACACCCATTCCCTGTGGAGCGACGGCGATGACTACCCCGAGATGATCGCGCAGTGGTATCGCGATCAGGGTTACCACTTCCTTTCCGTCTCCGATCACAACGTGATGCAGTCCGGCGAACGTTGGTTCCCCCTCAAAGGCGGGACCAACGGCCGCGGCAATGGGGTCGCCCTCCGGAAGTACATCGACGCCTGGGGCACCAACTGGGTCCACCTGCGCTCCCGCGGCGAAACCAACGAGGTCCGGCTGCGTCCTCTGGACGAATACCGGGGGCGCATCGAGGAGCCGGGGCGTTTCCTCCTGATCGCCGGCGAGGAGATCACCGACCGCCATCTCAACGCGCCGCTCCACATGAACGCCCACAACCTGCGATTCCCCATCCAGGCCCAGGGCGGATCCAATGTCGTCGACGTCCTCCAGCGGAACACCGATGCCGTCCTCGCCCAGCGCAAGGCCACCGGTCAACCGATGTTCCCGCACATCAACCACCCCAACTTCGGTTGGGCCATCACCGCCGAGGAGCTCATGCAGATCCGAGGCGAACAGTTCTTCGAGGTCTACAACGGCCACCCCGCCGTCCACAACGAAGGCGACGCCGGTCATCCCAGTACCGAACGGATGTGGGACATCGCCCTGACCTGGCGCCTCGCCTTCCTCAATCTCGGGCCCATGTTCGGCCTCGGCGTGGACGACGGTCACCACTACCACACCAACGACGTCCAGCTTTCCAACGCCGGGCGCGGATGGGTCCACGTCCGTGCCAGATCCCTCCGCGTCGAGGATCTCATCGCCGCCCTCGAAGCCGGTGACTTCTACGCGTCCAGTGGTGTCGAGCTACGCGATGTCCGACGGCACGGCGACCGCCTCGATGTCGAGGTGCAGCCGACGCCCGGAACCCAGTACCGCATCGAGTTCATCGGTACCCGGCGCAATTTCAATCCCACCCGCTCTCCGCTCACCAGCACCACGGGGATCCCGCTTCGGGTCAGCCAGCGTTACAGCCCGGACATTGGCACGGTCCTCGCCGTGGTCGATGGCACGAAGGCCAGTTACCAACTCCACGGTGATGAGCTCTACGTGCGCGCCAGGATCACCTCCTCCAAGCCCAAGCCCAACCCGGGACGTCCCGGCGAGATGGAGGCCGCCTGGACCCAACCGCTGATCCCGATCGTCCCTTAGGCGTTCCTGTGGCCCATTCCATCGCATCCGCTTCTTCACCGGATTCCACTCCTGAACTACCCTCCGCCCGTGCCAGAACCGCAAGACCAGTCCGACTCCTCGCTCGACCGCCTCTGGAAGGAGTACGCAAAGTCATTCCGGACCTTTGATGACCTGACCCTGGCGCGCTGGTGCTCCCAAACCCTGGGGCAACTCCACGGCCAATCGTGGCGGATGTCCCACCCTCTGGTCGGCGCGTACCGTCTCGCCGCCCAGATCGCCAACGAACGTGGCATCTGGCACCAGCGCCTGGTCAACATGCCCGTCGGGTACGTCCATGCCGAATGTTGCCGCGCCCCTCTCCTGCCCCTCCTGACCCGCGAGGTCGGCGAATTCGGCCTCCTCTGCCTGCATTGCAACGAACCTGCCATCCCCCCCGACCAGATCCCTGCCGATGTGATGACACGCATCACCAAATGGTCG
>JBIKWS010000421.1:0-4300 GCA_044356195.1 Cyanophyceae cyanobacterium | reverse complement strand
CCACATCGTTGGTTCCACCGGAGCCAAGCGGAAGGCCGCCGGCGACTTCACGGTCACCCGCACGGCCACGGGCACCTATGAACTGACCATTCCCGGAAAGACCGGCTCGAATGGCATGCTGATGCTCCAGGTCGCCGACCGCGAACAAGGCACCACCGAACCCCTCGCCTCCCGCGCGTTCCTCTCCTACCAGTTCGCCAACGGCAAGTTCACCATCCAGAGCCGCCGCACCGTCTCCGACACCGAGGCGGAACTGGTCGATGCCTCCTTCTACGTGACCTGGGTTGACTTCAGCCAACCCCTGGCACTGCCGGCCGGCCCACGCATGCGCAGCCTCGGTCCGGTCGCCTTGAACACGGAGGACACCGTGCTCCGCGAAACCGCCGTCGCCGCCTCCATCCACGAACCCGAGTTCCTGGTGGTCTCGATCGACACCACCAACGTCGGCGGTTACACCGATCCCCTCACGGGACAACCCGCCACCGCGGCTCTCGTCGGGCAATTCCACAATGCACGGACGCTGGCTCCGATCGGCGACAAGTTCGCGGTCCTCGCTTCGAACGTTGGCGCGCTGACCAAGGCGGATCTCGTCTACAATCCGGTCACCCGCCAGTACGTCGCGATCTGCAGCGCGCGAACCTACAACGCCGAGGGCAAGCACGTTCCCATGGTCTCCATCGTGAATCCTTCGGCCAATGCCACCCGCATTGCCAAGGTGTTTGCCCATGACGAGACCACCACCGAGAACTACGACGACGTCGCCATCAGCGCCAGCAGCGTCAACGGCAACATCCTGCTGCTCGCCGAACGCGCCGCCGCCGGCGAAGGCGAATCGACCATCGCCGCCCTCTACAGCGGCACCGGTACGCTCCTCACGCCTCCCGCTACCCGCGTCGACCCACTCCAGACCGTGGGGGATGAAGATGATCCGGACGCCGTGTACCTCGCGGGACGCGACAAGTTCTTCTACGTCGCGAACACCGACAACTCCAACGGCTCCACCGGAACGTTGTCGAACCGCATCGTGGGCTCGATCATCGATACCGTGCCAGGACCCAACGGCACGTTGGTGGTGCGCACCGAGCAACCCCTGGGCAACGGCCTGCCCGCGGGCCCGGAAGGGCATCCGGCCTCCATTGAGAATCCCTTCAACGGGCAACTCATCACGGCCTACGACGCCGGCAACAACACCTCCGCCGGTGACATCTCGTACTACAACCTGGGCACCGCCCCGAACTTCGTGTTCACCGAGGCGCAGCCCGAGGTGCCGTACCTCGCAGGCGCTCCCGGCACACCCTTCCGCCATCAGCACCCGCAATTCGAGGTCGATCCCGTCTCCGGCACGTTCCTCCTCGCGATGAACGCCAACGCCAGCGACATCGGCCTTCCCAACGCGATGGCCTTCTGGGTCCTCGGACCGGATGGCAAGCCGCTCCCCGGCCAATTGCCTGCCCCCTGGCTTCTCGCGGACGCCCCGGGCGGGGTGAGCAACAGCGTGAACTTCTTCGGCGTCACCTACTCCCCGGCCGCCCAGTCGTTCATCGTCGCTTACAGTGCCGGCCCCGGAATCGCGTACGTCGCTTCGCTCCAGGTCACCTCGTCGCACCTGGCTCCGGCGGAAGCCCCGACGATCACCGTCGCCCGTTCCGGAAACAACGTCACCTTGCAGTGGCCCGCCAGCGCCACCGGCTTCGTGCTCGAATCCGCCACCGCTCCCGCCGGACCTTGGGCCGCAGCAGGCCTCTCGGTGTCCGTCGTCGACGGCCTCAGCACCACCACGACCACGGCCGCGGATGACGTGCGCCTCTACCGCCTCCGCAAGCCCTGATTCCTGAGACCTGAATCGGGCAACAACACGAAGTCCCGCACACGGCGCATCCGGTCACCCCGGATGCGCCTTCACGTTGCCAGTTCCCAGTTGCCAGAAATCGGCAGGCTGAAGTCCGTGATCGTGCCTCCGGCGTCTTTCTGGGCACTGGCGACTGGCATCTGGGAACTTCACCCCCCCCTTGGAATTCACCCACCGAATTCCCCCTTTCCAGCCGTGCGCACACGGACCAATCTGCGCGCCATGAAGCGGGTCCTTTCCTGGTTGATCCTCTCCCTCCTCGTCCTCGGTCTCTACAATCCTCCCACGGTTGAGGCTGCGGATATCAAGCCGCCCGGCATCGCCGCGGCGGAAACGCTCTCACAGGTCACCGGCATTGCCATCTCGCCGTTGATGGGTGTGGGAACGGTCGGGGCCTACCGTTACTTCCAGACCCCGGCACCCCAGCGGGCCAACCTTTCCTGGTACGCGCAACCCTGGTTCTGGGGGCCCGCCTTGCTGATCGTCGGTCTCTGCTTCCTCAAGGATGCCCTCGGGCCCGCCGTTCCCACCGCCCTCAAGAAGCCCTTCGACATCCTCGAAGTGTTCGAGAACAAGCTGTCCGGTCTGGTCGCCACCGGGGCCATCGTGCCCATGGCCCTCGACATGTTCCGGACCTTCGCTCCGGAAACGCAGGCGGGCCTCGAATCCGCCGGATTCGCCGCCCTGGATCTCTCCCGGTTCTGGGGCGCACTCATGGTTCCCTTTGCGCTGCTGGTCTACGGGATCGTCTTCATCGTCTCCCACGCCATCAACATCCTGATCCTCATCAGCCCCTTCGCCAGCGTGGACGCCGCCCTCAAGGCCTTCCGTCTGTTCCTGCTTTCCACCGTCGCCGGCACCTCCTTCCTCAGCCCGAAGCTCGGCGCCCTGTGGGCCACCCTGATCATCCTTTGCTGCGTGCCCCTCGCCGGCTGGGCCCTCCGCCTCGCGATCTTCGGTCACGTGTTCGCCTGGGACCTCCTCACGTTCGCCCGCACCCGCACGCGCGTCGGTTCCAAACCCAACGTCGCCTTCCTCGCCCGCAAGATCACCGGCGTTCCCCGGCGCACCTACGGAACCGTCCGACGCGACGAAGCCGGCAACCTGACGTTCACCTACCGCCGCTGGATGGTCCTTCCGCCGCGGACGATCACCCTGCCGCAGGGTTCGCATGCGGTCGGTCGCGGTGTCCTGCATCCGGAACTGCTCATCACCGAAGGCGAGTCTTCCGAGGACATCCTCGACTTCCCGCCGCGGTACAACACCCATGAGGATGCCCTCGCCGCCGCGCTCAACCTGCGCGAGGTCCGCCCCGTGGGCCTGCGCGCCGCCATCCAGTGGTTGAAGTCGCTCCTTGGGTTCGGACCTGCCCTTCCTGAGCCGACCACGTCGCCTGCCTGATCCCACCTGCTGCCCATCCTTCCGAATTCCATGCGAAGACGCCTCAGGTTCGAACAGCGCCTGGGGCTTCTTGCTTTCCTGACCGCCCTTCCCGGCACCGCCACCGCACTTTACCTGCTCTGGACCGGCCCCCACCAAGCCACGACCCGATGGACCGTCTCCATCGTACTCCTCGCCTCCGCCACCCTCATCGGAGCCACCCTCCTCCGACGCGTCCTCCTCCCACTCAACACCCTCGCCAACATCCTCAACGGGATCCGCGAGGGGGATTTCTCCATCCGTGGTCGGGATGCCCGACGCGATGACGCCCTCGGCGAGGTCCTGATCGAGGTCAACGCCCTGGGCGAAACCCTCCACGAACAACGCCTTGGAGCCATGGACGCCAGCGCGCTGCTCCGCACCGTCATGGCCGAACTCGACGTCGCCGTCTTCGCCTTCGACGACCGCCAACGGCTCCGCCTCGCCAACCGCGCCGGGGAAACCCTTCTCCGCCGCCCCGCCGAACAGCTCCTCGACCGCTCCGCCGCCGATCTCGGCCTCGCCCCATGCCTCGATGGCGACGACGCCCGCACCCTGACAATGACCTTTCCCGGTGCCATGGGTCGATTCGGAGTCCGCCGCTCGTCCTTCCGACAGGGCGGACGTCCGCACTCCCTCGTGGTCCTCACCGACCTCAGCCGCGCCCTCCGCGAGGAGGAACGCCTCGCCTGGCAACGCCTCGTGCGCGTCATCGGCCACGAACTCAACAACTCCCTCGCCCCCATCAAGAGCCTCGCCTCCAGCCTCGGAAACCTCCTCGCCCGAAACCCACCCCCCGACGACTGGCAGGAGGATTCCCTCCGCGCCCTCGGCATCATCGCGGCTCGCGCCGATACCCTCGCCCGGTTCATGGACGGGTACGCGCGCCTCGCCCGCCTTCCCGCACCGCGCCTCCAACCCGTCCTCCTCACCCCACTCCTTGAACGGATCGCCGCGGTCGAAACCCGCGTCCCGGTCCACCTCGAATCCGGTCCGGCCCTCACGGTCCATGCCGACCCCGACCAACTCGAA
>JBIKWS010000419.1:0-4318 GCA_044356195.1 Cyanophyceae cyanobacterium | reverse complement strand
CGGTCATTGCCCGCTCCCCCTTCCATCCGGCGCTGGGCCTCCCGCTCGATTCCGCCGCCAACGATCCGGATCTCGGGCACTTCTTCCGGGATCGCTACGGCGTCCCGACCGCGTCGGGAGCACTCCCCGCGCTTCCAAAGAACCTTTCCGAAATCGCGACCAACGAAGCCTCCCGCCGCATCGACGGCGAATGGCTCCAGTCCGCGTTGCAGATTGCCATCGAACGGAACAACGCCACCAACAACACGAGCCTCGTGCTCGCGTTCGAACTGGGAAAGGGCGGCAAGGTCCTGCTCTTCGCTGCCGATGCCCAGCGTGGCAACTGGATCTCCTGGAAGGACGGCACCTGGAAGGACGGCGACCAGACCCTCACCGCCAAGGATCTCCTCGGCCGGACCGTCGTCTACAAGGTCGGACACCACGGCAGCCACAACGCCACGTTGAACGGCAAGGCCACCGACCCGCACCCCAACCTCGGCTGGATGGCGCAGGGATCCAGCGCCCGCGAGTTCACCGCGTTGATCACCGCCGTCCGGTCGTGGGCCCTCGAACAGGACGGATGGAACCACCCATTACCGGCCATCAAGACCGCCCTGCTGGAGAAATGCGCGGGCCGCGTGCTCCAGACGGACACCCGCCTCGAAGACACCCCGGCCATCCGGACCGACCCCGCCTTCGCCAAACGCACCCGCGGCACCCCCCTCTACTTCGACCTGCGCATCGAGGCCTGACCCAGCCCCTTCCCCATCGGAACGGCGACGAGGACGTCGCCACCCCGTTCCATGCGGGGGCAGGGGCAAGAGGCGCCCAACTTGAACTGACCCATCTCGACGCTTTCCCCATTGGGAATGGTTTCGAGGTGGCAACGTCCTCGTTGCCTTCCCAAACGCTCCCGCCCTCGGCGATCCGGCCCCCACCGCCCCGAAGGGGCAGCCCAAGCCAGCCCAGGGCAACGCCCTGCGGTCATGCCCACACAAACCAAACCCGAGCCCTGAAAGGGCGGCCCACCACCGTCCACGAACAGCAGGAGTGCTGCTGCGCCGGAGCCACGGAGGTGTGTCTTGGGGAGTGGCGAACCGAACGCGTCTCGCGCTCTGGAATCCCCGCAACCGGCACGCACCTGGAATCACGCTCCAGCGCCGGAGGCGCGACAGACAGGAGACCCGGGCGTGAGCCCGGGTTCCGTCCCGAAACGAAAACCAGTCCCGGCAGGGGCGACAGAACCTCCTCCATCGTTCTCACCCGCAGACGGACAGGATTCTCCACTGACTATTCCCTGATCCCATGCTCGCGAGCAAAGGCCTCGGCGACTCTCCTATCAGAACTCTCGTTCTTCTGCAGGCCCTGAGAGATCGTCTGCAGTGCCTTGGTCTTGTCGGGACCCGGCGGGAGGGTCTGGATCCATTGCATGGCCGCTTCTGGATTGTAGGGATAGACCTTGGCGGCGTAAGCGCCTGCAACCGCTGACTTCTCAGGACTGTCGGGGGCGCTGTTGAGCCATTTCCCGGCGGCGAGGTAGTCCTTCTCCGCCCACTCGGCGCCGAGTTGGAAGGCCCGCTCCTTCGACACCTCACCCGGCATCCCACTGCTCGCAAGCCAGTCAGGCCATTGACCTGTTTCGCCGACTCGCACCCTGGACTGCATGGCCTTGGTGGCGAGCGACGACGTGGTGGAACAAGCCGGCCGCCGGGCCGGTGTATAGCTGTTCACGCCCGTCCCAGGCCCATAGGGCCGAAAGACAGCAGCCCACGGCGTGAGCCGTGGATGGACTTGGGTTATGGGATGCCAGCCCCAGCGGAGCGACAAAACCCGCTCCTCGCGAAATCTTTCGCCGCTCCGGGGCTGGAGCCCTTTCCCGCTTCAACCCACGGCTCACGCCTTGAGCTACTCTCTGTCGGTGCTCCGCACCTGTAGGACCGCGGCGTAGAGGCTTGCGTCAGGCGGTTCGTCATCCTCGAATCCGGGCCTCATCCGTAACCGTGCCGTTGGATGACGGAGAATGACTCGCGCAGAGACGCAGGGACGCGGAGAAAAGGCCCTTTCAGTCACTGTCATCGAGTCACCCATCGGTGAGCCGCTTCAGGGGGGCCCAAACTTCCCTTTTCCTGTCTTCCTCAGCGTCTCTGCGCCTCCGCGCGAGATCTCTACCGCATGGATACGGCTACGGCCTGGCCAAGCGGTAGAACTTGCCCGCCCCGAACACACCAACCCGCACCGGACTGACGGTCCCGCCCGGCGTGTTGGACCACTGGGGATTCTCAAGGCTCGACGTCTCCTGAAGAACGAACCCCGGTGTGACCGGGGACCACGAAATGACGGCCTCACCCGGCAAACCGGCGATCGCCGTCAGCGTGGGTCCACCGGGGATCTGCACCAGCATGGGAAGGGCCCAGAACCCGCCGACGACGGAATACACGCCATTCGTCAACCGGGCGCCGGCATCCACCTGGCCGATCGTGCCGGCGACCGCATAGATGCCGCCAATGCTGGGTGCGGTCGCGCCGCCACCGGCGATCTTGGACCACACAATCGAGTGTTGGGCGAAGGCGTTGGAACCGGATAGCACAAGGCTGGCCAGGGCACCGGCCACCAGGGAGCAGCGCAGCCACCGGAGATATGGTTTCATTGCAAGGCAGATTTGGAGTTTACGATTCAGGGCTGAGGAAGTCCGACTTCTTCCGACGCAGGCGTAACTGTCGGCATCCGTGGGCAGCACCCTCTTTCTCGACCCGCTAACCGGGCAGGCCCCGTGATGGAATCGACAGACATTCGTTTGCATGGGACTAGTTCGAGATCCGCACAATCCGGAAATCACCCCGGACTGCATAGTGGTCCGACAAGTTGGAGTCGGTGTGGTTATAGCCCAGGTTGCGCACCCCGTCATAGGCCACCGACTGGATCGCGGGAGAAACCGTGGCGCGTATCACGGCGTAGTCCAAGGGCTCGATGAACACCTTCCGATTGCCGCTCGGGAAACAGAACAGGTAGTCGAGCCGTCCCGAATACGTGTCCGTATCGTACCCTTTGTCCCAGTAGGTGATGAGACTGTTGTCCTTGCTGTAGGTGTGCTCCGTGCGGAGCGGAAAGAAGTGCCTGGCGCAGTCCATGCCTTCGATGGGTTGGAGCTTTTCCTTCAGGGTTTTCGTGTATTCGTTCATCACCCCACCCGGACTGCGATCCTCTCCGTAGACATTGAAATCCCCCATCATGACCACCACATCCCCGGGGTTTGCAGCCTGCGTGTCCTTTATGTCCTTCACCAGCATGTCCACCTGGGCCGCACGGTAGAAGTTGATGTTTGACCAACTCGCCAACTCGGCGTCTGCCTGCGTGTGGACCATGTATACCCAGATGCCGAAGCCATCCTTTTCCATCCGGCCCTTGATCCAACCCTTGTTGGCATAGCTGTAGTCCTCACCCACGGCGTTGTAGGCATAACTGTATTGCCCGGTGTTCGCCAGCGGCCAACGACTGACGGCGCAGAGTCCGGAATGCTGCGCAGTGCAGACATTCGGCGCAGAGGAGTAACAGGTGTTGAACCCCCCGATTCCATAGGGCATTCCCGGGGTGTTCTTCAGATAGTTGTCGTACCACGTACGATTCCAGACCTCGCAGTAACCGATGAAATCCGGACTTCCAAAGTCATAATCCCGGATCTTCTCCGCCCGGGCCGCATCGGCCCATCCGAGGGGCAGTGCATAGGCCAGTGCTCCCGACTGCCCGTTCAGCCGGGCATTGAAGGCGACGCAGCGGAGGGAGGTCTGGGCCAGCGGTCGGGCACCGATCTTCACGGGTCCGTCGGATGTCTTCCGGGTCAGCTTGCACGGCTTGTCGATGCGCTGCGCCCCGAAGAACCATCCTCCCTGCACTTCCACCACGCCTCCCTGGCTGGCACCCGCAGCCGAGTTCAACAGGGACCACGGCTCATTGGCGGAACCGGTCGGGGCAAAACGGTTGCTGTAGGGCCAGACAATCTGGCGGCTTTGCGCAAGGGCAGGTGCCATTGCCATCTGCAACAGAAGCGGTGTCAGCAACAGCGATCCGCGAAGTCGAGTACTCATGGTATTCGGGTGTTTGGCGCGTGGCTGGCTGTGTTACCGACCGTTGGAGGTCTGGCGCCGGGCCAGACCCAGAGCCTTCTCGATGGCTTCAAGTCGCTTCACCACCGCCGAGTTCTCCGCCTTCAGGGCTTCGATCTCGGCATCCTTTTCCCGCACGATCTCGTTCAACCCCTGGATCGCGGCCAACGCCACGCCGTCCGCATCGACGCTGGCGATGTGCTTCTCGTCGTGGCCGAGCGCAAAGGCCTCGTGGAAAT
>JBIKWS010000418.1:0-4320 GCA_044356195.1 Cyanophyceae cyanobacterium | reverse complement strand
GAGACGCTCGTCCTGTGGGGTGGCGAGTTCGGCCGCACGCCCACGCTGCAAGGGAAGGATGGACGCGACCATCATCCGCACGCGTTCACGCTCTGGATGGCGGGCGGCGGGGTGAAGCCGGGGTTCAGCTACGGGCAGACGGACGAGTACGGGTTCTACGGCGTGGACGGCAAGGTGCACGTCCACGACCTGCACGCCACCCTCCTCGCACTGCTCGGGCTCGACCATGAACGGCTGACCTACCGCTACGCCGGTCGCGACTACCGGTTGACGGACGTTGCGGGTCGGGTGGTCCGGGAGATCATGGCGTGACGGGCGCCCGACCCAAGCCCGGCTTTGCTTCCTTTGCGGCGGGGGGCTAGCTTCGGGACATGAGCTTTCCGATGACACGACGTTTGTGGGCGCTGGGATTGGTGGCGGGCATCAGCTTGTGGAGCGTGGGGTGTTCTAAGGAGGAGGGTCACGATCATGCCGCGCAGGGCGGCGGCCACTCCCATGAAGCCAAGAACGGCGGCCAATTGGTCGAGGTCGGCAAGCACCAGTTCAATTTCGAGATCCTCACGGACGCCACCGCGGGCAAGATGACCGCCTGGGTCCTGGACGCGCATGCCGAAGGGTACGTCCGGATCCCGGCACCGACCCTCCAGGTGCAGGCGAAGGTGGACGGTCAGGACAAGGTGCTCGTGCTCGCTGCCGTCGCGAATGCGGCTTCCGGGGAGAAGGTCGGGGACACATCCCAGTTCGAGGGATCCGCGGAGTGGCTGAAGACCGCCAAGGGCTTCTCGGGAAAGATCGTCGGAGTCACGCTGGGCGGTCAGAACTTCGGTGACGTCGCCTTCGAGGTGAAGGCCGGCAAGTAATGGGCGTCGTGGGTGGGCAACCAGAACGGGAGGAAACATGGAACGAACTGTTGTGAAATCGGTGGTGCAGTCCGGCGTGGGATTCGTGGTGGCGGTGGTGGCGGGTTCGATCCTGTTTGCGCAGGCCCCAGCGACCAAGGCCCCGCGGGGTGAGCCTATCAAGCCGCTCGTCCCCAAAGGCGAACCCATCCAACCCTTGGTGCCGTCGGCTGCGCCGACCAACGCCCCGGGTGCTGCTGCCGCCGAGGCTCCGGTGAAGAACGGGATGCAGGAGGTGGGCTTCGACAAGCTGGCGGGATTCAATTACGTCGTGCCCGAATACACCGGGACGACTCCGCCACCGACCCCGGATACCAACCAGATTCCGGCGACCATCAAGGCCTATGATGGCCGCAAGGTGGCGATCAAGGGGTTCATGCTCCCGCTCAAGGTCAAGGAGGGCAAGGTGACCGAGTTGCTCCTGATGCGCGACCAGTCGATGTGCTGCTTTGGTGCGGTTCCCAAGATCAATGAGTTCCTCACGGTGAAGATGGTGGGCGAGGGGACCAAGGCCGTCATGGACCAGGCCGTGACCCTCGTGGGCACCTTGAAGGTCGGCGAGTTCAGCGAGAACGGATACCTGCTCGGGATCTATCAGATGGATGGCGAACGGGCCGAGGGACCCGGCCTTTGATCCTTTTCGTCGTCGGTTGAACCCGCAGGCGTCGATCCGGTCGGAGGAGTGGCCTATGGGAAACACGCAACCGGTCGGTGCAGTCAGGACGCGGATGTCGCGTCGTCGGTGGCTTTGGAACGTCGCCTGGGCGACTCCCATGGGCATGGGGGCCCACGCCCGGTGGATCGAGCCGGATTGGTTGTCGGTGCGCACCTATCGGTTGAATCCCAATCCCACGCTGCGCATCGCGCATTTCACCGATATCCATCACCGGGGCGACGAAGCCCGGTTACGGGAGGTGGTGCGCACCGTCGACACGCTGAAGCCGGACTTCGCCGTGTTCACCGGTGATTTGGTCGAGGAAGCCGACATGTTCGCGCCCGCGTTGGAGATCCTGGCCACGCTCCGGTGTCCGCTGTACGGCATCGCCGGGAATCATGACTACTGGGCGCGCGTGGATTTCGGGTTGGCGCAGACGGCACTGGCGCGGACCGGCGGCGCGTGGCTGAAGGATACCGCGCTCGACGTCGGCAACGGGCGTGTGCGGTTGCTCGCCTTGGATCGATTGCCCGCCGTGGCCAAGCCACGCGACGGCGTGTTCAACCTGGTCCTCATGCATTACCCGGTGTGGGCCGATCGTCTGCCCTACAAGGCGGACCTTCTTCTGGCCGGGCACAGTCATGGCGGGCAGGTGCGGATCCCGTTCTACGGGGCTCTGGTCAAGCCACACGATGTCGGACGGTATGAGTTGGGCTGGTACGACACGCCCGCCGGACGCCTCTACGTCAACCCCGGCATCGGCAGCCTGAAGGTGGATTTTCGCTTCAACTGCCGTCCCGAGGTCACGCTGTTCGAGATTTGAGGTAGAGACAGGTATTGCCTCAAAAAGCACAAAGAGACGCAAGAAGGGCGGCAACACCGGCAACGAACCGGGCGAACGCCGGTTCTCTTCCCCTTTTTGAGTTCTTTTCGTTTTTTGCGGCTATCCCTCTCCGCGCCCCTGCGCCTCCGTGTGAGATGCTTAGCGCGTGGATGCGGTTCAGTGAGGCCTTCGTCGGAAATGGGGGTGGCGTGGGTGGAGGAATGTTCCATGCTCCGCACATCATGGAGTGTGCGGAACGATACCTTGGCGTCCTCAGGCAACAGTTGGAGTTCGTCTTCACCGGGCAGGCACCCGCGTTGGACGCCGCCGCTGCGGCCATCGCGGAAGCGCTGGTGACGGGCCGAACCCTGTTTGTCGCGGGCACGGGCCATTCCCATCTGCTGGCCCTCGAATTGTTCTACCGCGCCGGCGGTTTGGTCCGCGCCGTGCCGATCCTCGATGAAGACCTCATGCTGCATCGGTCGGCGAGCGACTCGTCGGGTTTCGAGCGGGAGTCGGGTCGGGCCGAGGCCTTGCTGACGCGCTATGGCGTCGGGACCGGGGACGCCTTGATCGTGATCTCGAACTCGGGTCGCAATGCGGTGCCGGTGGAACTGGCGTTGGGCGGACGTGCCCGCGGTGCCCGGGTGATCGCCCTGACTTCCCGGAAGCACAGCGCCGCGCATCCCTCGCGGCATGCGTCGGGGTTGCGACTGATGGAGGTGGCCGAGGTCGTCCTCGACAACGGCGGAGTGGAAGGCGACGCCACGCTGGATCTCGGTCAGGGCGTGGTGATGGGGGCCACCTCCACCGCGGTCGGGGCCGCGCTGCTCCAGGCCATCGCGGCCGAATCGGCGGCCCGGGCGATGGCGGCCGGATGGGCACCCGAGGTCTACCGCAGCAGCAACGGCAGCGGAGAACAGGAGAACACCCGCTATCTCGAGAAGTACCGGGGCGTGATCCCGCATCTGTAGTGAGGGGGAGTTGGAAGTTTTCAGTTTCAAGCCCACGCCGCAACGCGGCGCACGGTGACAGCCCAAGGTGGAGCGTAGCCGAACCTTGGGTCACCCCACCCCAACGACACCCAGCCCCAACGGGGCGGTCTACGGCAGCCCGGGGCATCGCCCCGGGAACTCGGTCCCGAAATGAACACGAGCCCTGAAAGGGCGGCTTAGCACCAGAGGTTGGATGTTGGGCAGGGGTGCGGTCTTCTGGGATCTGGCAACTGGCAACCGGCAACTTTCCCCACGCAGAACTTAGGTCACCCATGGGCCAACGCCGCCAAGGACGGAGTGGCGGAGGCGGATGGACATAGATAGTCTCGGCCTTCGATGGGACGCGCCGACCTTCATGTTCATACGACCGCCAGTGACGGGATGATGAGCCCGGCCATGGTGTTGAACTACGTGTCGGTGAACACGTCGCTGACCGTTCTGGCGATCACCGATCACAACACGATGGATGGGTGGGAGTGACGCGCACTTCCTCTGGGCGATCTCCCGGACCTGGACAGACTTTCCGGACGATGGCGCGGAGGCGTTGCGGACGGCGTTGATGAATGGGACGTCGAGGGCGGGCGGGCTGACGTGGGGACCGTGGAGCCTGTTGCAGTATTACCGGGATCCTCGGCAGTGGCGCCGGTACTGCGCCGAGCACCGCGTGCGGTTGCATGATCTGTGATGGGGGCCTCCCGTTGTGGCCGCGTGCCCCCACGCGGCGGTCGGGTTGGGCTTCAAACTTGAAACTCCTGCGGTACGCCGGGTGAGGGCACCCGGCCAACAGATGGCCGTGGTGAAACTTGAATCCTGAAACTTGGTTCTCCCCGGGGATCTGGCACTGTCCGCGGCTCGCGGATGAACGATGCCCGGGTAGAAGAACTGAAATCGCTGCTGCCCCAGTGCCTGTTGTGGGACTGGGTGCGGTTGGGGTCACGCATGGTCCGA
>JBIKWS010000417.1:0-4321 GCA_044356195.1 Cyanophyceae cyanobacterium | reverse complement strand
CGCCGAAAGGTTGGACCGGACCGAAGCAGGTGGATGGGGTGGCGGTGGAGGGAACAGCCCGCGCGCACCAGATCCCGATCACGGATCCGGTGATGCGCCCCGAGCACCTGCGTCTGTTGGAGGAATGGCTGCAAAGCTACCGGCCACAGGAGTTGTTTGATGCAACGGGTCGCCTGATGCCGGAACTGGCGGCGCTTGCACCGGAAGGCAACCGCCGTATGGGAGCGAATCCACATGCCAATGGCGGGTGTTTGCTCCGAGACCTGGTGATGCCGGATTTCCGGAAGTATGCGTCCGACGTGCCCATGCCGGGGGCTCCGGGTATTGGGGATACACATGTCCTGGGCCCGTTCCTCCGGGATGTGGTGCAGTTGAACCGTGAGCAAAGGAACTTCCGTGTGTTTGGACCGGACGAGACGCTGTCCAACGGACTTGCCGCCCTGTTTGAAGTCACGCAGCGGCAGTGGGTGGCGGGAACGGTTCCTGGGGATGAGCATCTGGGGCGTGATGGGCGCGTGCTGGACTCCATGCTGAGCGAGCACCAATGCGAGGGTTGGCTGGAGGGGTATCTCCTCACTGGACGTCACGGGTTGTTCAACTGCTACGAGGCGTTCATCCACATCATTGACTCGATGTTCAACCAGCATGCGAAGTGGTTGAAGGTGACGGCGGGGTTGCCGTGGCGGCGACCGATCGCGTCGTTGAACTACCTGCTCGCGTCCCATGTCTGGCGACAGGACCACAATGGATTCACGCATCAGGATCCGGGATTCATTGATCATGTGGTGAACAAGAAGGCCGGCGTCGTCCGGGTCTATCTGCCACCGGATGCGAACTGCCTGCTGTCGGTGATGGACCACTGCCTGCGCAGCCGCAACTACGTCAACGTGGTGATCGCTGGAAAGCATCCGGCGCCCCAGTGGTTGACGATGACGGCGGCAGCGGAGCATTGCCGCGCGGGGATCGGGATCTGGCAATGGGCGAGCAACGATCAGGAGGGAGGAACGGATGTGGTCATGGCGTGCTGTGGCGACGTGCCCACGCTTGAGACGCTGGCGGCGGTATCGATCCTGCGTGAGCACCTGCCGGCGTTGAAGGT
Organism: Cyanophyceae cyanobacterium; assembly: GCA_044356195.1. Lineage (GTDB taxonomy): Bacteria > Verrucomicrobiota > Verrucomicrobiia > Limisphaerales > UBA9464 > UBA6176. The sequence continues at coordinate 3,222 of JBIKWS010000417.1, read as the reverse complement.
CCGGGTGGTGAATGTGGTGGACCTCATGCGGCTTCAACCGGAGCGCGAGCATCCGCATGGTTTGAGCGACCTTGAGTTTGATGCGCTGTTCACGCGGGACAAGCCGGTGATCTTCGCGTTCCACGCTTATCCTTGGTTGATCCATCGACTGACGTATCGCCGAACGAACCACAGCAACCTGCACGTGCGTGGTTATAAGGAAGAGGGAACCATCACCACGCCCTTCGACATGACCGTCCTCAACGACCTCGATCGGTTCCATCTCGTGATGGATGCCATCGATCGCCTGCCGCAAACCGGGGACCTCGGAGTCACGTTGAAGCAGCGATTGGCCGAGAAGTTGTTGGAACACCGTCAGTACATCAACCGGCATGGCCAGGACATGCCGGAGATCCGCGATTGGAAGTGGGGGGCGAAGTCGGGTGTCCGGAGGCAACGATCTCTTGAAACATGAAACTCCCCCTCCACTCACGGCCCGGCGATGTCGGCGGAGGGGCAGAGGGTGGCGATCTCGCAGGACTCGCAGTCGGGTTTGCGGGCGGCGCAGCGTCGGCGTCCATGCCAGATGAGCCAGTGGCTGGCCATGGCCCAGTCAGCGGGGGCGAAGAGTTTCATCAGGTCCTGCTCGATCTTCTCGGGCGTGGCCTCGGAAGAGAGGGCGAGGCGTTCGCTGAGGCGGGCGACGTGGGTGTCTACGACGAAGCCGACATTGATGCCGTAGCCGTTTCCGAGCACGACGTTCGCTGTCTTGCGGCCGACGCCGTCGAGGGCGGTGAGTTCGTCCATTGTCTGCGGCACGTTCCCGCCGTGTTGGGCGACCAGGGTGCGGCAGCAGGACTGGATGTTCTTTGCCTTGTTCCGATAGAGGCCGATGCGGCGGACGTCGGCTTCCAGTTCTTCGAGGGGAGCGTCCGCGTAGTCAGCGGCAGTGCGGTACTTCCGGAAGAGGTCGGCGGTGACGACGTTGACCTGCCGATCCGTGCATTGCGCGGAAAGGATGGTGGCAATGAGGAGCTCGAGGGGGTTCGAGTGGTTCAATTCGCAGTGCGCGTCGGGATAGGTCTCGCGAAGGATCTTCGAGAGCTGGGCGACACGTTCGGCACGGCGTGCGGCAGATTCACGGGGCACGGTTGGAGGATGGGAATGTCCAAGCGAAGGTTCAACCCCCGGCCTTCTGGGCGACGCGGATGCTGGAGATGCTGTCGAAGAGGCGCTGGCGCCAGTACGGCATCGGTGCCATGAGCACGGTTCCGGTGCCTTCGTAGATCCGGACCATGTATTCCCCGGAGGTCATGCTGCCGAGCAGGGATTTGGTGGCGCGCTGGACGGTGTACTTGAGTCCGGAAGAGCGGGCGAGGACGTAGCGGCCGTCGACGGTGAGCTTGTCATTCTGGAGGTGGACGACCTCCACGGGACCCTGGCTGGCGAGGATCACCTTGCCCTGACCACTGACCTTCGTCTGGTAGTCCATGAAGCCTTCGCCGGACTTCAATGCGGTCAGGGTGTTCTCGCGGTGGATGTCGACGGTGATGTCGGATTCGGAGGCCCAGTAGGCGCCGCTTTCGAGGATCCAGGTTTCGCCGGCGCAATCCATCACGTGGAATCCACCCAGGGAGGGTTCCAGGTAGAGTTCACCCGTGCCGGTGTAGGTCGGGCGGAAGACGCTTTCGCCGGTGGCGAGCGACTTCAGGAATCCGCCCATGGAAGGGGCCTTGGATTCGATTTCGATGTTCCCGCGCATGTAATAGAGCGCGCCGGACTCGGTCTTGATGGTTTCGTTGTTGAGCGTGCATTTGACGAGGCGCACGCCCTCCTGCTCGATGACTTCGAAATGTGCCATGGTGCGGATAGACTGCCCGGATTCCCGCGGTGTGCCAGTGGAGGAATGGGGGGGAGTTCCACGTTTGAAGTTTCAAGGTCGAGACCACGCCGGGTGAGGGCACCCGGCCTTCATTACCGTGGATTGCAGGCGGCGTGCCCTCACGCGACGGGATCCTTGGCCGTCCACCAGAGGTCCCATGCGCCAGACCCAGCACAACCTCCTTACCAAGGCTTCAAACTTGAAACGGAAGTCTTCAAGCTCCGCCCCTCCATGAACGAAGCGATGGCTCAGCCAGGGCAGGGTGGGGCAACGGATCCGATGCCGCAGCTGCAGCGGATCCTGTCGGCGCGTGGAGGACTCGCCCCGGCCGCCCTGCAGGATCCAGCCGTTGAGGCAATGGTGGTGCCTTGGGTGGAGGATGGTGCGGTCTCTCCTCCTGTCGGGTTCCTGTCAGCGGGCGACGCCGTTTTGGTGGTGTCGGGGCCAACGGGCGAGGGGGCGGCTGAAGGGGGCTCAATCCTGCGGACGACACTCGCCGGATTGGTACTGGAGGGGGTTGTCCGCAGCGCACGCTTGTGTGGTGAAGGTGGCCTTCTGGTTGCAGCGTTGGATTGTCTGGTCCGGCCACCAGCTCAGTCAGCTTCGGCCGAATCCCTCGGTGTTGTCCTCCAGTGGATGCCGGCCGCCGGGTCGGCGGTGGTCCTGGAAGAGGAGCTTTTCGGGGAAAGGCCGGACCGCGTGCTGGTCACCGTTCGTTGTGAAGATGCAGGTCGGGTGCTGAAACAGGCGAAAATCCTAGGGGCGGAAGCCGTGCGGGTTGGGACCGTGGCGGATTCGGGTTTGGTGATCCGGTTTGGGGAGCGGGAGTGGTGTGCGTCGGTGGTAGATCTGTTGGATGGGAAAAGCGTGGGTTCCTCGTAGAGTTGGTTCTCCATTTCGCCCCTTTTCCTGACAGGCGCGGATTTTGGTTCCTTGCATGCCTAGAACTTCAATGCATGTTGGCGCCATGAAAATCAGCAAGGACCTCGTGGCCGCGTCGGCCACCCCCATCATCCTCGGATTGCTTCGGGGTGGCGAAAGCTACGGGTACGCCATCATCCAGAAGGTCCGGGAACTGTCGAACGACGAGGTCGTTTGGACCGACGGGATGCTCTATCCGATCCTGCATCGCCTTGAGGAGCAGGGGTTGATCGTGGCGCGTTGGGGGGAGTCGGAAACGGGGCGGAAGCGGAAGTATTACCAACTGGCTCCTTCCGCGGATGTCGCGTTGCGGGAAGAACGGCGGCAGTGGGAGACCATCCAGTTCCTGATGGCTCGGATCTTTGAGCCGTTGCCGTCGCAAGCGTGAGACCGTGAGCCAACCCAACCTTGATCACTGCACCATGAAAGCTCGTTTTGAA
>JBIKWS010000019.1:0-14832 GCA_044356195.1 Cyanophyceae cyanobacterium | reverse complement strand
GGCCCTGTCTCCCTCACCCTCCCCGGTGCGTTCTGGATTCCGATGGCGGCCTGCGCCCTTCTGGCCGTGGCCAGCAACACGCTCATCGTGGCGGCCCTCCGTTCCTCCGATCTGTCCGTGCTTGGCCCCATCAACGCCTGGAAATCCGTGGTCAGCCTCGTCGCTGCCGCGTTCATCCTGGGCGAATGGCCCACGCTGGCTGGATCAACCGGCATGCTCCTGATCGTGGCCGGAAGCTTCTTCATCGCGGATCCGGCGGCAGACCAAGGCAAGGTCCACGCGTTCTCCCAAATCCTCCGCAACCGCGGCGTCCAACTCCGCCTCGTTGCGCTCGTGCTCTCGGCCATCGAAGCCGTCTTCCTGAAGCGCGCCCTCCACCACGCACCGGCCCTGACCGCCTTTGTGGCGTGGAGTTTCCTCTGCCTCCCCATCGCAATTGCCGCCACCGCCGTCTTCCTCCGCGGCCAACTCCGTCCGCAGACCGCAAAACTCGGTCCCAACCTCCGCACGCTCGCGGCCCTGACGCTCACCACCGGACTCATGCAGCTCACCTCGCTGCTGACCTTCGAACGGCTGCTGGTGGGCTATTCGCTTGCCCTCTTCCAGCTTTCCTCCCTGCTGAGCGTCCTCCTTGGCCACCACTTCTTCCAGGAGCAACACCTCCGCCGCCGCCTCCTTGGCGCCGGCATCATGAGTGCCGGGGCCGCCCTAATCATCGTGTTCCCCAACACCGCCCGATGATTCCCCACCGCCCAACTTGCCCTCCTGCCGCATCCGCGTAGCCTTTGGCCATGCGTACGGCGCACGGGGTGGTCGAAACCTTCAACGAACCTTGGAACGAACAGGCCGTCGCCGCATGGGCACGCGGCCTGCGCGCCAACCTCGCCGCAGCTTCCGTCACGTTCGGCGTCCTCTTCGTCTCACCGTCGTTCAACGCTCCCCTCACCGACCTCCTCGAAGTCCTCCGCCTCGAAGCCCGCATTCCTGTCCTCGTCGGTGCCTCCACCTCCGGCGGCATCCATGGCGGCCACGAATCCGAGCAGTCGGAAGGATTCGTCCTCGCGCTGTACCACATCCCCGGCGCGAAGGTGAAGGCCACCTACGTCTGCGACGCAGACCTCGCCGATCACACGTCCGCCGAGGAGTGGCACCGCTTCACGGGCATCCCGCCGTCCGCTACCAACGGCTGGCTCCTGTTCGCCGACCCTTTCCAGACCGACAACGAAGCCTGGCTCCGCCAGTGGAACCTCGCCTACCCCGGCGTTCCCATCATCGGCGGACTCGCGACCGGCAATTCCACCGAACGGCAGGCTTCCGTCTTCCTCGACGGCAAGGCCTTCTCCGAAGGCACCGTCGCCCTCTCCATCGGCGGTGCCGCAGCCCTCCTGCCGGTCGTCTCCCAGGGCTGTTGTCCCATCGGCGACACTTGGACGATCACCCGCGCCGAACGGAACTTCATCCTCGGCATCGGAAACCGCCCCGCGTACTCCGTCCTCGTCGACACCTACAACCGCCTCCCCGCCGAGGAACAGCAACGCTGCCGCGACAACATCATGGTCGGATTCGCCAGTGACGAGTACCGCGACGAATTCGAACCTGGCGATTTCCTTGTCCGCCAACTCATCGGGGCCGACCCCCGCGCCGGAGCCCTCGCCGTCGGCGCCAAACCACGCGCCGGCCAGACCATCCAGTTCCAACGCCGCGATTCGGCGGCAGCCTCCACCGACCTCATCCGCGCGCTCGAACGGACCCGCGGCCGCCTCACCAACCGTCGGCTTTACGGCGGTCTCCTCTGGACCTGCTGCGGTCGTGGGCGCGCGTTCTTTGGCACCCCGGACCACGACGCCGCGCTCATCCAGGAACACCTCGGCCCCCTGGCCGTCGCCGGCACGACCGCCAACGGAGAGATCGGTCCGGTCGGTTCCCGCAGCTTCTTCCACGCCTACACGGCTTCGCTCGCGCTCATTGTCAGTGCTTGAGCCCAGCCCGATACCGGGGTGAAGTCCTCCGGTACATGGAAGCAACCGTTGCCATCCCGGCCGCAGCCACCACTGCTGCGGCCCCGCCCGATTCATTGGTCCTCCCGCAGGACATCATGAACCGGATCCAGTTTTCTGCCTGCTTCCCCGCCGACCAACCCGTCGAACTCGAACTCGGTGCCGGCGATGGCTCCTTCATCCTCAAATACTCCGCACTTCATCCGGAACGGAACTTCCTCGCCGTCGAACGTCTTCTCGGCCGCCTCCGCAAGATCGACCGCAAGGGCCGCCGCCTCGGCCTCGCCAATCTCCGCGCGCTCCGACTCGAAGCCTCCTACGTCCTCGAGTGGATGATCCAGCCCGCCTCCCTCTCTGCCCTCCACGTCTACTTCCCCGATCCCTGGCCCAAGCGCCGCCACTGGAAGCGCCGCCTCATCAACCACCGCTTCACTGAACTGGCCGCACGCGCCCTCAAGCCGGGCGGACGCTTCTTTGTCCGCACGGACGACGCCTCGTACTTCGAACAGATGGTCGAGGTCGGCAATGCCCAGGCGGCGTTCACCCCCGTCACCGAACCCGCCGAACTCCTGACGGTCATCACCGATTTCGAGGCCGACTTCAACAAGGACGGCATCGCCACCCGCCACGCCGCCTGGGAACGGAACACCTGCGCCCCCTCCCAACACGCTTCCCCGGAAGCCGCCACCGCTCCATGATACCCCCGATGTCCGCCTCCTCTTTCGCAGGTTTCAGCGTCTCCCGTCTGACCGGGTGGTTGCTGGCATGGCTCTGTGGCTTTGTTGGCCCGTTCCAGGCCCTCGCCACCAATACCCTGGACACTCTCCCACCCAAACAGCTGGCCTTTCTCGAAACGGCCGCCCGCGGCCGCTTCTCGGGACGGTGGAATGAAGCCGGAAGCAACGAATTGACCGCGCTTCGCCTGAAGGCGGAGGCCTACCAGCGGCAGATCGCCACCAACCACCTCGTCGGCGGCCTCATCGTCTCCAAACGCTACTCGGACACCAATCGGACATCCCTCGTTTCCTACGAGGAACTGGAGCTCAGCGCCGCCCTCACGGGATTCCACCTCGCCGCCCTTTCCTATTGGTTCTCGGTCGACCTCAAACCCTCGGCCCTGGACCTCATCCGAGAAAACCTGACCGGTCTGGAAAAGCTCACCGCGGTCTCCGGCAAGCCGGGGTACATCGCCGCGTTCGCAGGCCCAGCCTCCGATCCAGCCTTCAAGACCGCGTATTCCACCCTCGGAGCCGAGGATCCCGCGCGACCGGGCTTCGGCAAGAGGGCCTTCGCGGGAAGCAACGGTCAGGTGTGGATCGGAGGTGCCTCACAGGACACTTACTCGGCTGTCGTCCTCGGTCTGTCCTCCGTCTACAAACGCATCCGCGACCCGAAGATCCGACTTCGCGCCAGCAATCTCGTCGAGGTCATCATCCGCCGACTCGACGAGGATCAGTGGCGCATCCGCGACGGCCAGGGCCACGAGACGTTCGTCCAACCCCACCTGCAACTGGCCATCCTCCGCACCGCTGCGTCCGTCAATCCAGACAGCTACAACAAGCGGTATGAAAGCGCCTTCGCCGCAGCAATGGCCTACCCACCCCAGGCGGCTCCGAAGTACGGAAACGCCGGTCATGCCATGTTCGCCTTGGCCAATCTGGTCACCCTCTCACGCCTGGAGACCAATGAGACCCGCAGCCTCTCCCTCCAGGGCAGGATCACCCAGATCTGGCGCCAGAGTGGTGCCGACATCAATCCATGGATCGCTGCCGCGTACGTCAACGCCTTTGACCACGCCCCCAACGACACCCTCGCCACCGCCACCCTCCAGGGCGTCCTCCAGCTCTACCCTTCGCCCCCGCGCTGGCAACGATCCACAACCCTGCTGAGGACCAACCACCCCACCCTGACCGCAAACCAGGCCACGTGGTCGAGGGACTCCCTCCTCGTCCACGAACGGGTCGCAAGCCCCTTCGCCTGGACGGATTCACCCCGCGCCCTTCCCCTGCGGCCCCAGGCACCCATCGTCCACTCAGGCGTCGATTACCTCCTCTGCTTCTGGATGGCACGCGATGCCGGCGTCATCCCTCATGAGTCCGCACCCCGCGTCATCCGGACCTACGCCAACCCCCGCTCCAACGCGCCACGTGCCACCAATACCGCCCTGCCTCTCCCCCCCACCTCCTCTGCCACGTCCACCAACAAGCCACGTTCCCGCGTGATCAACCCCTGATCCGCGACCCGAACCGCTGCCCTCTTACGGAAGGACCGGGACGCCGCGCACCACCGGACGGCTTCTGGCCAACCCGTGCCACCGTCCCAACCGCAGCACCTCGGCCTCCAACCCCACCCCGTAGTCCGCCGCCAACCGCGCGGCCACGTCCCGCCGCCACGTCTCCGGGAAGATCCCTGTGCCATAAAGGGCGCCTGCAAACCCACCGGCGATCTGGGCGTACGAATCCGTGTCGTGCCCCCACTCCAAAGTCAGCGCCAGCGCCACCAACGGATCCCCACCCGCGATTTCCCAGCACGCGAGGACCACCACGAACGGCACCTGCGCCTCCCACTTCACCGTCTCCCGGAATTCCTCCTCCAATCCCTCGAACAACAGCGCCGGCTCGCCCCGGGCCGCTGAGACCCGGCGGCGCACCACACCCATCCACCGGTCCACGGCGCGCGGGCACCATGGAATCGACCGATACCCATACGGATCCGTTTCCACCATGGCCGCCAGCACCTCCTTCCAGGCATCGAGCGGTGATCTCCCCACCGTGACGTTCAAGGCGCGGGCGAGGCCAGCCACGATGCCCGCGTTCAGGTCCCGTCCCCACCCATTGTCGAAGAATCCCAATCGGTAAGCCGCCTCATAAGCTGGCCCCGGCGCCCCAGCAAAGACACAGGCGAGGGGTAGGCTCGTCATCTGACCACAGCAGGTCGCCAAGCCGTTCCACATGCGTTCGGGCGGACGCGCCCTCGCCAGATCCCGTTCCCCCAGCACCCACCGCGCCGCATACTCCCATTCCCCCAGCCAGTCCTGAAGCAACCGGGCACGTCCCTCCCCCGCACGCACCTCCGCCCGCCGCGGCCAGTCGAGGTAGGCGCGGGCCAGATCCTCCACCTCCATCCCGCCGTCCCGCTCCATCGCTCCGAAGGATTCCAGCAGTACCAGTTTGTGCCGGGAATCATCCGTGATCGTTCCGGGCGGTGCCTTCCGGCTCCAGTGCGCGTAGGGTTCCGGTTCCGGCCGCAATGCCGTGTAGTCCCGCCATTGCCAACGCAAGCGTTCCTTCGTTGCCGCCACCGCGGCGTCATCCAGCTTCTCTCCGCGCTTCCAGCGCTTTGGGGCCCGCTCCAACCCCGCCACCTTCTCCGGTGACTGAAACTCGATCGGACCACCCAACGCATCCCCGATCATCGTCCCGTACATCAGTCCACGGATCCGCTCCAACCGTGCCGGATCCACCGGCTCGGCAGCGGTCATGGACATCCCACCCGCGGCGAACCCCGCCGCTGCCGTTCCGATGAATCCCCTCCGTGTCAGCATGACATTCCTTCCTTCTCCACCCGCGCCATCCCTTCCAGCAATGCGTCCCACCCGGGTCGCAAGATCAATCCCGCTCCCACCTCGAGTCGTACAACCCGCCCCTGCGGTGAAGACCCCAACGGCAACTGCGCATAACCAATCAACCGCCGGACGATTTCCACTCCTGCCAACGCCACCGCCAGCTCAATGTCGTGCCCGTCCGGCCCACGATAAAACCGTCGCCACTGTTCCAACACCTTCACCCCCTGCCCGGCGAGGACCATGTGTCCCAGCCAGATCCCCTCATCGATCTCCGCACGCCCATCGAACGAGAACTCAGGATCAATCACGCGCGGTCCTGCCACGCCACGCACCACGCTGCCCGGAAAGAAGTCCCCATGGACCAGACTGGATCCTTCGCCCAGATACACCGTGCGACCCAACTCCGAAGCCCGTCCCACGACTTCCGTGTTCGATACCACCCGCAATCCCGCCGCACCCAACCCCGCACTGATCGCCTCCAGATCCAAACCATTGTCCGCCCGGAATGGGATCTCGAAAAGGTGCGCATGGTTCAACGCACGCATCTCCGGATTCCGGACGGGTTCACCCGCCGGTCGGATGGCATGCAACCGACCCAGGAATCCAGCCAACTCACGCAAATCCCCCTCCCCGATCTTCACCCCACGATACAGGTCCGTATGATCCCCACCCTCGCCAAGGTCCTCCAAGGCCATCCACCGCCCACGCGGTTCGAAATGGATCACTGCGGGCATGAATTCCCCCACCCCCGCCACACCGCGGGCACGTTCGTAGAAGGCAAGCTCCCCAGCGATCCTGTCCCACGGAGCCGCAAACTGGGGATACTTCGCCACCCACGGAAACGACTGCTTCAGGATCAGGCTCCGCTCCGAAGTCCGCACACGGAGCGTCCGGTTCATGTTGCCCTGTCCCGCCAACGCCACCGACACCACCCGCTCCCCAGTGGCCAGCACTCCCGCCCGGCCCAATTCCTTTCCCGTTCCCGGAACATCCCCTGCCTCAAAGACGAAATGTCCACCCTCCCCGCTACGTTCGAAACCCGCCATGCCCGACAATGCTGCCATGCCCACCGCCCACGGCACTCCCAAAAATCCGCCGGTTCACCGAAACTCCCCCTCGTACCGTCCCGCCCGCCCGAGGATCGACTGCACATACTCCCGCGTCCCCGGATACGTCACATCCCCCAGGAAGACCGCCGCATTCGTCAGTCCCGGACCCTGCATCCACCGCAGCACATTCCCACGACCGGCGTTGTAGTCCGCCAATCCGTAGGCATACGGATGATCCGTCCTGAGGTATCGCCGCGTCACCTTCGCCAGATAAAAACACCCCGCGTGCAGGTTCGTCCGCGCATCCAGGATGTTCTCGAACCGGAATTCCCGGTCCCGCCGGGCATCCGCCCATTCCTGCGCCGCCCCCTCGGTCACCTGCATCAGCCCCAACTCCCCGGCTCCGCCCCGGGCCCCAGCCCGGAACGCGCTTTCACGCCAGATGACGGCCTTCACCAATGCGGGCGGCAATCCATGCTGACGCGACACCTCCCGGATCAAGGCGTCATATCTCCGCTCACGCCCATAGCGCTTTCCGTAGCCCCACCATCCCGCCGTGATGGCAAGTCCTCCGACCAACATCCAAACCAGCACCCGACGCACCCATCCCTTCTGCCTGCACGGCCTCGCCGTTGGCCAGCATGGAAGGGGCGTACGCGGTAAAATCTGTCGACCCGTCGCGCCCCAGCCATCGCCACCCCGGTTTTCGGACTTCACCCCCCCCGCCCCCCCTCCTAACCTCCGCGTCTCATGTCGACTCCGGTTCGTGTCCGATTCGCGCCTTCACCGACGGGTTACCTCCACATCGGAGGCGCCCGCACGGCGCTGTTCAACTGGCTCTTCGCCCGCCACCACGGGGGTGCATTCATCCTGCGTATCGAAGACACCGACACCGCCCGCAACTCCCAGGCCGCCATCGACGTCATCCTCCAGGGCATGCGCTGGCTCGGGCTCGACTGGGACGAAGGTCCCGCCACTCCGGACCCCAAGGGCCCTTCCATCGGCGACCGCGGCCCCTACTTCCAATCCCAGCGCAACGAACTCTACCACCGTCGCATCGCCGAACTCCGCGACCGCGGCATGGCCTACGACCGCGACGGCGCCGTGTTCTTCCGGATGACCCGGGAGGCCGTAGTGATCCCCGACATGATCGTCGGCGATGTCCGCCGCGAACTCACCGACCGCGAGCAGGAGGATCCGGACTGGGTCATCGTCCGCAGCGATGGCCAACCCGTGTTCCACCTCGTCAACGTCATCGACGACCTGGAGATGGGCATCACGCATGTCATCCGCGGCGAGGACCACCTGTCGAACACCGCCAAGCACATCGCCCTGTTCAATGCCTTCGGCGTTGCCGCACCGCGCTACGCCCACATGCCCCTGATCCTGAATCCGGATGGCACCAAGATGAGCAAGCGCGACAAGGGCGCCATCGTCACCAATTACATCGACGACGGATTCAACCCCGATGCCGTCGTCAACTACCTGTCCCTCCTCGGATGGTCGCCCAGCGACGGCCAGGAACTCCTCACCGTTGCCGATCTCATCCAGCGTTTCGATCTGGACCGCGTCAACCGCAGTGCCGCCCGCTTCGACGACAAGAAGCTCGAAGCCCTCCATTTCGAACACACCCGGCGCATGGCTCCCGACCGCTTCGTGCGACTCGGGGTGGAACATCTCGCCAAGGCTGGCATCAACACCGCCGCCTTCCCGGCGACCTACGTGGCCGCCGCCCTTGAAACCGCCCGCGACAAGGGCCGACTGTTCAAGGATCTCGCGCCGTTCGTGGACTTCTACTTTGCCGCGGACGACTCCATCACCTACGAACCCGAGGCGGCAGCCAAGGCCCTCGGCACCGTCCAACGCGAGCAGTTGGCCAAACTCCTGGCCACCTACGAAGCCCTGCCTGCGGAAGGCTTCACCACCGCCGCGCTGGAAGCCGGACTCAAGGCGGTCGCCACCGCATCAGGTGTGAAGGCAGGCGCACTGACACAACCCGCACGCGTGGCCTGCACGGGCCGATTGGTCGGGCCGAGCCTGTACCACCTGATGGAAGTGCTCGGCCGGGAGCGCACCCTGGCGCGGTTCCGCCGGGCCATGAGCGCCGCTTGAGACGGCCCCCTCGGTACCGGGGCGGCGATGTCCACATCGCCATGGCATGAGCGTTGGCACGGCGACGAGGACGTCGCCACCCCGTTCCCGTCGGTGCGGTTTCCGTGAACGCGCCCGGGGTGCTTTGAGACCCTGATTTTTGTTTTCCCCAGACTGCGGGGCCCGTGCGAAGCTTTCGACTCCCGATGGTACGCGTACGTATATTTGCCGCCGCTCTCCTCGCTCTCGCGGGCGCCTGCTCCCGTCGCGAACCTCCCACCCAACCCCCGCCCCCCCCTGTCCCCGTCGCCCTCGCCCAGGCCACCCAACGACCCATCGAACGTTTCCTCACCGTTTCCGGATCCCTCCTCGCCAAGGAACAAACCCCCGTCAGCGCACGCGTCGCCGGCCGCATCCAAAGCCTCCCGGCCGACCTCGGGTCCCGTGTCCAGGCCGGGCAACTTCTCGCTGAGCTCGAACCCCGCGACTTCGAACTCCGCGTCCAGCAATCCCGTGCACTGCTGGGCCAGGCCCGCGCCCGACTCGGTTTGCCCCTCGATGGCGACGACGACACGGTCTCGCTCGATGACACCAGCCTGGTGAAGGAGGCGCAGGCCGTGCTGGCGCAGGCTGCGGGTGACCGCGAACGCGTCCTCCAGCTCAACCGCCAGGGAATCGCCTCGGCCTCCGATCTCGAATCCGCCAACGCGGCGTTCACCGTCGCCCAGAGCCGCCTTGCCGACGCCCTGGAAGAAGCCCGGACCCGAGCCGCCGTGCTACGCCAGCGCCGGGCCGAATACGAACTCGCCCGGAAACAGCTCGCCGACACCCGCATCACCGCGCCGTTTGACGGCGTCATCTCGGAACGGCTGGCAAACCTGGGTCAACACATCGAACTCGGCGCTCCGATCTTCACCCTCGTCCAGGCCGATCCGCTCCGGTTGCGCCTGGAGATTCCCGAGCGCGACGCTCCCCGGGTCGCCGCGGGTCAACCCGTCCGCCTCCGCCTCACCGGCGACACCAACGTCTACCACGGAACCCTCCGTCGCCTGAGCCCAGCGCTGATCGAAGCCAGCCGCATGCTGGTGGTGGAAGCCGAGGTCCCCGCCAACGGTGCGCTGCGGCCGGGGGCGTTCGTGCGCAGCGAGATTGTCATTGATCCCGCGCAAACCGCGGTGACCGTGCCGTCCGACGCGCTCCAGACCTTCGCCGGCGTCGAGAAAGTCTTCCTGTTCGAGTCTGGAAAGGCCGTCGAACGACGCGTCACCACCGGGGTCCGCGGTGCTGGATGGATCGAGATCACCACCGGGTTGAAGGGAGGCGAATCGGTGATCCGTACGCCTGCCGGGCTGGTTCAGGGACGCGCCGTCGTCCTCCAGTCGTCCACCAATCCTCCTTCGTCCCGCTGACGTCCGATGCAAACCCTCGCCGAAGTCTGCATCCGCCGTCCGATCTTCGCGCTGATGCTCATCCTGGCGCTGGTCGTGGCCGGGGCGGCGGGCTATGTCCGCCTCAACGTCGACCGCTCGCCCTCCGTCGATCTCCCCACGATCTACGTGAACACCTCCCTGCCGGGGGCGTCGCCGGTCGAGATCGAGTCGCTCATCAGCCAACCGCTGGAGCAAAACCTCAACACCATCGAGGGCATCAAGGAACTGCGCTCCATCTCCAGCCTCGGCCGCTCGTTCATCATCCTCACGTTCGAACTCAACCGGAACGCCAACACGGCCGCCGAGGATGTCCGCAACCGCGTGGCCGCCACGCTGGGCGAACTTCCCGCCGATGCCGACCCGCCGCAGGTCTCCAAGTTCGACGTGGATTCGTCCCCGATCATGTCGCTGGCCATGTCCGGCAACCGATCGGTCCGTGAGCTCACCGAACTCGGCGAGCGCGTGGTGAAGGTCGCCCTCGAGCGGGCCGAAGGCGTGGGCGAAGTCGAGGTCTTCGGCGGACTGCCCCGCACCGTCAACATCTGGGTCGATGCGGATCGCCTCGCGGCCTACAAGCTCCCCGTCACGGAAGTCCGGAGCGCCATCGCCCGCCAGAACGCCACCATCCCGGGCGGCAATGTCACCGGATCCCTTCAGGAACGCACCCTGCGCACCGTGGGCCGGATCATGGACCCGAGGTCTTTCGATGATCTGGTTGTCGCCACCCGCGACGGTCGTCCGGTCCGGATCCGCGACATCGGCAGGTCCGAGGATGGCACCCGGGAACAGCGCACCACCGCGCGCCTGAACGGCGAGCCGTGCGTCCAGCTGGAAGTCCGGCGCCAGTCCGGAGCCAATACGGTCGCCGTGATCGACGCCATCAAGCGGCGCCTCCCCGAGCTTCAGGCCCAGCTGCCGCCCGACGTGAAGATCGAGGTCATCCGCGACCAGTCCCGCTACATCCGGGAGGCGCTGGGTGAGATCAAGCTGCACCTTGTGCTTGGATCGATCCTCGCGAGCCTCGTCGTGCTCGCCTTCATGCGCAGCTGGCGCGCCACGCTCATCGCCGCCGTCGCCATTCCCGCATCGGTCATTGCCACCTTCGGCATGATGTGGGCCCTCAACTTCACCCTCAACAGCGTGACCATGCTCGCCCTCGTGCTCATGGTCGGCATCGTCATCGACGACGCCATCGTCGTCCTCGAGAACATCTTCCGCTGGGTCGAGGAGAAGAAGGTTTCCGCCGCCGAAGCCGCCCGCGGTGCCACCGCCGAGATCGGTCTCGCCGTCCTCGCCACCACCTTCAGCCTTGTCGTCATCTTCGTCCCGGTCTCCTTCATGTCGTCCTTGGCTGGACGCTTCCTCTTCCAGTTCGGCCTCACTTCCGCCGTGGCCGTCCTCGTCAGCCTCCTCGTCAGCTTCACCCTCACCCCGATGATGAGCGCGCGACTCTTCGCTCGCGGTGGAGGTGCCGCCATTCCGGGACACGGTTCCCGCGATGGGTTCTACGGCTGGCTGGAAGGTGCCTACGTGCGCTTGCTCACCCTTTCCACCCGCCACCGATGGTGGGTCGCCTCCGGCGCACTGTTGATCATCCTTTCGTCCGTTCCGATCTACTCCGTGGTCCGGCAGGAATTCACCCCCGGCAGCACCGATGACGGTGAGTTTGAAGTCTCCATCTCCGCTCGGGAGGGAACCAGTCTTCCGGCCATGGACGAGGTCATGCGCATCGCCGAAACCGAGATCCAGCAGATCCCGTGGGTCCAGACCGTCATCGGAGGCGTGGGCAACGGCGGCTTCTCGGGCGGACTGAATCAGGGACGCCTGTATGTCCTGCTCCGGCCCCATGCCGAACGGGTGTTCTCACTTTCCCGCCTGTTCAGCCTCAAGCCTTGGCAGGCGTTCGAGGGCAACGCTTCCCAGCGCGAGGTCATGCAGATGATCCGCAAGCGCCTCGCCAACCTCCAGGACGTCCGGCTCTCCCTGCGCGGCGGCCAGGGTTCCATCTCCGCCGGAGGACCCGGATTCGAGATCGATTTCTCACTCCTCGGCCCGGACCTGGAAACCCTCCTCGGCTACGCCGAGAAACTCCGTGCGCGCTCCGCTGAACTCGGCCTCGTCGACGCGGACACCTCGCTGCGTCTCGACAAGCCCGAGCTTCGCGTCGAGATCGACCGGGCGCGCGCCGCCGCCCTGGACGTCGAAACCACCGACATCGCCGCCGCCCTCCGCATCCTTGTCGGCGGCGACACGCGTGTCTCGCGCTTCCGCGACACCCAGGTCAACGACGACTACGACGTCCAACTCCGCCTCGAATCCGCCGACCGCAGCCGCAGCGAGGACCTCGGACGACTGTTCGTTCCGTCCCGCTCCGGCGCACTTGTCCGCCTCGACAATGTCGTGCAGATCATCCCCGGCGTGACCGCATCCCGCATCGATCGCCTCGACCGCCAGCGCGTGGTGGCCTTGCGCGCGGGAATTGCACCGGGAAAGGGCTATGCCCAGGCCGATCGCCTCGCGGCCCTCCGCAAGGCCGTTGATGAATTGAACCTGCCCGCCGAATACACCTACAAGGTGACCGGCCGCGGCCGGGAACTCGAAAGCACCTTCAGCGAGTTCCTCTGGGCCTTCGCGCTGTCGATCGTGTTCATGTACATGATCCTCGCCGCGCAGTACGAGAGCCTCATCCACCCGTTCACCATCCTCCTGTCGCTCCCGCTTTCCCTTCCCTTCGCGCTGCTTTCGCTCTGGGCCACGGACAACACCCTCAACCTGTACTCCGCCCTCGGCCTGCTGGTGCTCTTCGGCGTCGTGAAGAAGAACGCCATCCTGCAGATCGATTACATGAACACCCTCCGGGAACGCGGACTGCCCCGCCCGGAGGCCGTCATCAACGCGAATCGCGACCGGCTCCGCCCGATCCTGATGACCACCCTCGCGCTCGTCGCAGGCATGTTGCCCCTCGCCGTCGGCACCGGCCCGGGCTCCGAGGAACGTCGTGCCGTCGCCATCGTGGTCATCGGTGGCCAGACCCTCTGCCTCCTCCTCACCCTCGTGGTCACACCCGTCGTCTATATCCTGCTGGATGACCTCGGGGCGTGGGTCCGGGGCAGGACTGGATCCTCCGCTCCCCGCACCACGCCGCACGCACCTTGAATCGTCCCTCCTCCAACGCACCCACCCATGACGTGGCCATCGTCGGAGGGGGTTTTGCTGGATCCATCCTGGCCCAGATCGCGCGTCGACTGGGACACCGTGTGCTGCTTGTCGAACGCGAGCGTCATCCGCGGTTTGTCATCGGCGAATCGTCCACCCCCGTCGCCAACCTGCTCCTGGAGGAACTGGGCGATCGCTACGACCTCCCCCACCTCCGCGCGCTCTCGAAGTGGGGCAGCTGGCAGGAAACCCATCCGGAAATTGCCTGCGGCCTCAAACGCGGCTTCTCCTTCTACCACCACACCGCCGGCCAACCCTGGTCCGATACCCCCTCCCGATCCCGTCAACTCCTTGTCGCCGCCAGCCCTTCCGACGCGATTGCCGACACCCACTGGTACCGTCCGGACTTCGACGCCTTCCTGTTCGCCGAGGCAGGGCGACTCGGCGTCGACACCCACGAATCCACCGAAGTCGAACCACCGCACTTCTCCCGTGATGCGGTTCACCTCCGGGGACGCGGCCCCAAAGGTCCATTCCACGCCAGCGCCCGCCTCCTCATCGACGCCTCCGGCCCGCGCGGATTCCTGCACCGATCCCTCGGCCTCGCCGATGCCACACCGGAAAGCCACCGGGACACCGAGTCGATCTTCACCCATTTCACCAACGTCCCGCGCTGGGCCGATCTCCATCCACCCGCAGGCACGCCGCCGTTCCCGCCCGACGACGCCGCCCTCCATCATGTCTGGGACGACGGCTGGATGTGGGTGCTGCGCTTCAACAACGGGATCACCAGCGCCGGATTCGCCCGCAAGCGCCGCACCAAAACGGGCAACTCCCCCGCCTCGGAATGGCACGAACACCTCCAACGTTTCCCCGCGCTGGCGGAAGCCTTCCGCGGCTCCCAACCCATCCGACCGTTCACCCACCTGCCCCAAGTCGCCTTCCGCACGGCGCAATGCGCGGGTCCGCGCTGGGCCATGCTCCCCATCGCCGCCGGCTTCGTGGATCCCCTGCTCTCCACCGGTTTCCCCATCACCTTGCTCGGAATCGAACGACTCGCCTGTCTTCTCGAATCCGGCATTCCCGACGACCTCACCACCTACGGCAACTCCGTGCTCGCCGACCTCGACATCACCTTCGACCTCATTGGAGCCCTCTATCGTGTGATGCCCGATTTCGACACGTTCCGGGATCTCACGATGCTGTACTTCACGGCGGCCATCCACACCGAGACCCTGCGCCGACTGGGACGGCCGACGACACCCAACGGGTTCCTGATGCGCGCCCATCCGGAGTTCGGACCGGGTCTGCGCCAATGCCTCGCGCGCGCGGGCCGCGAACCCGGCAATGCCACGCAGGAAGCCATCCATCGTTTGATCGAACCGTTCAACCTCGCCGGACTCGCCTCACCCGCGAAACACCACTGGTACGGCTGCGACGCGGCAGACCTCTACGCCGCCGCCCCACGCATCCCGGCCACCCCGGAGGAGATCACAACCATGCTCCGTCGCGCTGGGTTCGTCTCCCACTCCACGTAGCCGACG
>JBIKWS010000416.1:0-4338 GCA_044356195.1 Cyanophyceae cyanobacterium | reverse complement strand
GGCCCCGATCCCCATGAGTGAATCCTGTTCCATGCTCCGGTCCGGCCGCCTCGCCCTTCATCTGGCAGCAGCCGCCGTCCTCCTTTCCGCGACACCGCCGCCGGGTCTCTCTGCCGGCGTTCCCGAGCCACCGCTCGTCCTGTTCGGCGTTGTCACCGACGCGCTCGGGAAGCGACTGACCAACGGGGCGGCCACGATCACCCTGCGCCCCGGCGCCGGGGCCGTCCCGATCGCCACCGCGGTCCGACTCTCCGACCTGGGCGGCCAGTTCTCCTATGCGCTCCAGGTCCGCACCGTCACCCCGACGCCGGCCCTGATTCCCGATCCCCAATCGCTGGTGCTCACGCGAACCCCTGTCGCTGGAACCATGGCCGCGGTGCTCTCGCCGGGCACACCGCTGAGCCTCCTTCCCGCCGGCCGTTCCAACCTCGTCGTCTCCATCGCGACCCGCGGACAACTCCTCCGCACCGACCTCAGCCTTGGCGTGGATTCCGACAACAACGGCCTGATCGACGCGTGGGAACTGCTGTACTTCGGCCGACTCGGCAACAGCGCGACCGCCAGCGCCGCCAACGACGGCATCTCGAACCTCGCCAAGATGTACGCCGGCCTCGACCCGCGCGGCACCGTCTCGACCTTGCCCGACTTCACGCTCGCACAGGCTCTGCCCGACGGTTCGTTCCTCGTCGAATGGGCCTCGCAGGCCGGCCGCACCTATACCCTCCAGCGCGCACCGGCACTGGAAGGTCCCTTCACCAACATCGTCAGCAACCTCCCGGCGACACCGCCGGCAAACCGTTTCACCGACGCCGCCGCGGCTTCCCTCCCGGCCGCGTTCTACCGCGTGCAACTCAACCCCTGAACCGCGCCGGCCACCGCACACTCCTCCCATGAACCCACTTCGCCGACTCCTTTCCGTCCTCTGCCTCTGCACCGGGTTTGCACTCGGGACCCACGCCCAATGGCGCACCCAGCAGATCACGCTCAACCCCGGCTGGAACGCCGTCTTCCTCGAGGTCGATCCGGAACCCCGGAACTGCGCCACGGTGCTCGCTGGTCTGCCCATCGAATCCGCCTGGCTCTACACCCGACGCAGCGCCGCCCCGCAATTCATCTCCGACCCGCGCGAACTCACGCCAAAATCCCCCGACTGGCTGGTCTGGGTCGGTGATGCCGCCGCTGGTCCCGCCCTCAGCACCCTGTTCGCCATGCCGGGCGGACGCCCCTACCTGATCAAGCTCTCCGGGAACCAACCCGTCGTCTGGTCGGTCCGCGGGCGCCCCGCCATCCGTCCCCAGAAGTACGAGGGCCGCTCCTTCAACTTCGTCGGCTTCCACCTCGACCCAGCCGTGGCGGTCTCCTTCCAGTCCTTCTTCGCGCCCAATGCCGCTTTGAACAATCAACCCGCTTACGAACTGGCCCCCTCAGGCGAGTGGCAACTGGTCACCAACCGCGTCACGACCAACCTCCGGCCCGGACGCGCCTACTGGCTTTTCGCCAACGCACCCACCGAATACAACGGTCCCGCTGACGTGTCCGTGGACCAGCAGTCCGCCATCGCCTTCGGCCCCATTGGCCGCTCGGCTTCCCTTCGCCTTGCCAACCTCACCGCCGCCACGCGTCGGTTCCAGCTCCGGCTGCTACCCTCCGAACCTGTCCCCATCACCGATCCCACCGCCAACGCCGGCGACGTCGCCCTCGGGTATCTCCCGGACAATGGCACTGCCTTTCTCCCATTGCCCACCCCCCTTTCCGTGGATCTCACCGCAGGGCAATCCGACGTCATCGAACTCGAACTCCGCCGACGCGACATGGTGCCGTTCACTGGACCCACGACCGCTGGATCCGCCGCCTACCAAAGTCTTCTCGAAGTCACCGATGGGTTCGGAACCCGGGTCTACCTGCCCGTGACCGCGGCGGGATCGGTGGAACCGGACGGCATCGCGGGTGCCGCCCGCACCCGGTCTGTCCGACGGTCCGCCCGGACCGCCGCCGATGGGGATCCCGCGTCGCCGCACGCCGGTCTCTGGGCGGGCGTCGTTGCCGTCAACGAGGTCAACGAACCCCGCAACGCACAGGATCCCGTCCGCACCCGTTCCGCCGGCGGCGAGTTCCAGTTTCGCATCCTCGTCCATGTCGACGCTTCCGGTCAGGCCCGACTGCTGCGCGAGGCCCTGGTCCTTTTCAAGCCGGGCACGACGGCTGCCGTCCCGGGCTCGAATGTCCAACAGTTGGAGAACCCCGGCCGCTACGTGATCGCGACAGACGAATCCCTCCTCAACCTCCGCGACGCCGAGGGCAACGCCATCTACACCGGATCCACCCTACGCGATGGCGAACGCATCGGGCGAAGATTGAGCTCCGCCAACTTCAGCTTCGACCAACCCCTCGCCCTCGCCGGCGGGTTTGGCACCAACGGCGCGGTCCTCACCGCCCAGCACACCCTCCCGTTCAACCATCCGCTCCATCCCTTCAACCACGTCTACCACCCGGATCACGACAACAAGGACCGGGAGTTCACCCCGTACACGACACCCGGCGAGGAGTCCTGGGACATCACCCGGAGCTTCCGGTTCGAGTTCACCCCCAACGACCCCGACCCCAATGCCCCCCTCCAACCTGGCTTCGGGGCGGACATCCTCGCGGGCCGCTACACCGAGACCGTCCAAGGACTCCACAAGGAACCCCTGCGCGTCGCCGGCATCTTCCGCATCCAACGCGTCCTGCTCGTCGATCAACTGAACGACGGCCGTTGAAACCGCCCCCCGCCACCCAACGAACCTCCACCTCCTTTCTCAACACCCATGAATCTTGCACAAGGCCTCTTCCGCACGGCGACCGCAACCCTGCTGCTCCTCGCCGGAACCGCCCTCGCCCAGACCCGCGTCACCGTCCCGACCCTCCGCAGCACGGGTGCGGGGGTCACCTATGTCTTGCTCGATGGTTTGACCGTGAAGCCTGACCCCGCCTATACCGTCCTCTACCCCAACGGGTCCGCGGAGTTTTCTTCCACGTTCCGCAATCGCCTATCCGCGGCACAACCGCCAACCGGCCCCATCCCCCCGTGGGTGGATGACTCCTCGACCAGCCTCTGGATCGGGCCACGCAGTGGGGGCACGGGCGTTGCGCCAGGAACGTATAAGTACCAAAGCAGCTTCAACCTCACCGGATTCGATCCGGCCACCATCCTCATCTCGGGCCGCGTGGCCGCAGACAACCGGATCACTTCCATACGGATCAACGGCTTCGAAACCGGGTTCAGCACGGGCGGCGATTCCAGCTTCAACGCCTGGACTCCGCTGAACATCGATGCGACCACCTTCCCACGCTTCAACCAGGGCGTGAACAACATCGAGATCTCCGTCAGCAACACCGGAACGACCCCGACCCCAGCAGGCCTGCGCATGGAGATCACCACCTCCGCCGTTCCATACGAAGGGAACCAGAGCATCGTCGGATTCTGGAACATGAACGGAATGGCCACCCAACCCCTCCAGCCACCCTCTGGCGATCCAGTCATCCTCACCGCCGACACGCCAAACGGTTCCGGCTCATCCCTTCGCCTCAGTCCGCTCAAGACTTACGCCATTGCCACCGACGGGCCCCGTTCCATGTCGCCCAGCCAGAACAGCACCCTCGCTGCCTGGGTAAAGCCACTCGGCAATGCGGCCAGCCCGCTCGGCGAAATCCTCTTCTCCTACGGCGGCAGCGGTGGATATAAGTTATGGCTTGGAAGCAGTCGCCGCCTCGCCTTTACGGTCTATGGTGTCGCTGACGTCTACTCGGACATCACCTTCCCGACCGACAACCAATGGCACCATGTTGCCGCCGTCCACCGCGCCGGAAGTGGCGTCACCTTCTACCTCGATGGCGTCCCACGTGATTTCAAGCCCTTCACCGGCGGCCATCGCACACCCGCCAACAACGAGCTCCTGTTTGGTTACGAGGGCAGCCTCACACTCCCCTTCAACGGCCTCCTCGACGACATCGTCATCGCTGCGTCCATCCTGCCCGTCCACCAGTTCATGCCGACCCCGGCGCCGAACCTTGCGCTCATGGGCAACCGCACCCCCGATTCCACCGCCCTGCTGGGAAACACGGTATCCGGCAGCGCTGGCCGCGTCGTTGCCGCCGCAGGCGACGTGGATGGGGATGGCTTCGCGGATGCCATCGTCACAGAACCTTTCACCGAATCGGTGTACATCGTCTTCGGTGCCGGCGGTTCCAATCCCGAAAGCATCGTCCTCCAGCGCCAGTTCAAGGAACGCATCGCCACGCTGACCGTCCGCCGCGGCGAATTCATTCAGGATCCCATCAGTTCCGGGGACTTCAACGGCG
>JBIKWS010000415.1:0-4340 GCA_044356195.1 Cyanophyceae cyanobacterium | reverse complement strand
GACTGCCGACATTGCCGTGTTCATCGATGCCCACGACGGCGAACGGCCGTTTCGGCAACCGCGCGAAATCCACCACGTTGGTGTCGAGCGGATAGAAGGTGTCGTCATCCAGGCGGCCGTTCTCGTTCGAATCGAACACCGCGAACAACACGATGTTGGTCTCGGGCGTCAGGTTGTCGCGGGTGAGCACCGTCACGCGGTCCACCGCCGGATTCAGGATGCCGACCACCGCCGGCCCCACCCGATCCCCGGCCTGCTTTTCACCGAAGGCACTGAACACCGGCAAAACGGTCTCGATGGCCGCACCCTTCAAGGGACCACCCGTCACCGGATCCGGTGTCACCCGTTCGAGGGTTGCCTGCGGCTGGGTTCCCTGCTGCTTGCCCCAATCAAAGGTCAGCCGCAATCCCTCCGCCGCCGGCACGTTCGCCACCTTCCATCGCAGCAACGACTTCGGCAATCCGCCCTCCAGATAGAGCAGGTCCACCTCGACCGGCTCATCCTTCCCGCGCACTCCCAGCAACGCCTGTGTCGCCGCCAGATCAATGCCCGCCACTTCCGATGGCAGATGACGCATCATGCGCGCGTAATCGCTGCCGCCTTCAGCAGCCATCTTGCCCAGGAACTGCGCCACCTGCGGCAGCAAGGCCCGCTCGATCACCGCCAGGAGATCCAGCACCGCGCCTCCCGCCCTTCCAAGCACCCGGTCAAAGACAAACCCGGCCAGGTCCGTCCCCAATCCAACCTGACTCACGCTGATGCCGACCGTATCCAGCGCGTCCGGCGCATGCCCATGGAACCGAACCATGATCTCCGGATGTCCCCCTTCGAATCCCGGGATGTTCGCGACCCGCGCCGCGCGCCGAACCGCGGGATCCGACCCGAAGTTCGATGCTGCCAACGCCGGCGCATCCGGGCGCACCGTCACCCGGATGCTCGCCGTGCCCGTGCCCCCATCCGAATCCGTCACCACCACCTGCACCGTGTGTGTTCCCGGCTCATCGAAAGTCACCGGCGTTGCAAAGACTCCCGGCCCCGACCGGTTCCCCGCGGGCAGCGTCCACTCGAACCGATGCCGGTCATCCAGCCCCACGTCCGTCACCTTCGCCACCAGCACACGGGTCTCGCCCCGGTTGACCGTGAAATCCCCCCCTTCAATCGCCACTTCGGGTGCCACGTTTGCCACCGTGAGGCGCACGCTGGAAATGCCGTAGACGGTGCCGTCGCCGAAATTCGCCGCTGCACCCACCGTCACGAGATACGTGCCACTCTGCCGGTACTGATGCTCGAACGAAGCGGTCCCTCCCGCATTCTTCCGCAATTCCACCGTGCCATCGCCGAAGTCCGCCACGTAACTGATCGCTCCCGAACCACCCCCCGGCATCAACCCGGTCACGTTCACCGTCCCCGTGCTTCCCTCCGAGAACGCGCCTGCCGCCGAAGCCGTCACCCGGATCTCCTCCACCTCACGCCCGCTGTAGACCGTGTCGAAGATGTGCAGGAACTCCTCAGTGTTGAGCATGGGATTGTGCTTCGTAACCTCTTGTCCAAGCCCACCCACCAACGCATGCACACGTGCTTTCGCTGCGTTCAGGCTCGCCGCTGAACCAAATCCACGGGCCAGGCTCGCGATCGGCACCGTGCCGTCGCCGGCGACGTACCGGAGTTCCACCTCCTCGTTCATCCGGAACTGGTTCGTCGGGTTCACCGCCAAGGTTCCATCCGCCGGATGGATCAACAGCGCCGGGCCATCCGTCACCTGTTCCGAATCGAAGGCCGACACCCGCGCCACGCTCACCACGACGTTCGTTTGCGTCGTCCGCGGCACCAGTCGCCCACGGATCCGCAGCTGCCCGATCGTGTCCGGCGTCGCCCCGAAGCCCACGATGTGATGCATCTCGACGTCGTCCGGATCGCCGCGGTGGTCGCCGATGGCCTGGGTCGCACGGAACGCGTTCGCGTTGCGACGTGCCGGGTGCTCACCGCCCGGCAGGCTCTCGATGGAACGTCGGGGTGAAGGCACCGCGTTGGTGGCATCCGGTTCGTTCAGGAGTTCCTCGGCAGGCCCCCGCAGGAAATGGCGGGCAATGACCTCCTGGAACCCGTCGAAGTCGAAGGACTCATTCGGAAGTCCGTTGGTGTTGACGTCATAGCCATCCTCCACCAACGGCCGGAAGCCGAGTTCGAAATACTCCCGCGACGGCAGGAGCTGATGCGCCCCGGGCGAGAACTGGAGCATCTTCCGGACGGCCGGAATGGGCGCGAGCGCGCTGATGGCCATGTCGTCCAGATTGCCCGACTTCAATCCGCTCAACGGCTTTGGCGACCCCAACCACGGTGTGCCCACCGTGATCAGGCGTTTCACCCGAGCGCGCTGGCCCGGCATCAGCAGGTAGGCGCGCGACACGAGGCCGCCATTGCTGTGCCCCACCAGGTCAATGCCATCCGCGTCCGGATGCATCTCCAGCGCCAGCCGGACGTATTCCTTCAGCGCTTCCGCCGCCTTCTGGTTGTCCAGGCGCCAGTCGTACGGGAACACGAACAGGTTCGGGGATGGGGATTGCCCCAGCCCGGGCCGTCCACCCAACCGCAACCGCTCCTGAACCTGCGGTCCCGCGGCCGACTGGCCGCTGCCCTGGAACTTGTATTCCACAAACCCCATCTCGCCGGTGAGGTGGTTCATCCAGTCTCCGTAGATCGATCCCAACTGGGTCGGGACCTCGAGGGAGAAGCGCAGCATGTCCGTAGGGAAAGTCTCCCGGACAGGCGTGCCATCGTCCTGGATCCGCAGATCCTTCCGCGCCCGATCCAACACGGGAATCACCGTATTGGTGCCGAAGACCGCGCTGGCACTGGCGAGCAGTTCGCCCGCGGTCTGCGGGAATCCCAGCCAATGGTTCACGCCGTTGATTTCCAGCTTCGACGCCGCGAAACCCGGCACCAACACCATCGGCCGCTCCGTGTGGTTCACCCGCAGCAACCCGTGCGCCCCTGGCATCAGCATGGGCTTCCAATCGCCCTTCAGCATCTTTCCCACCACCGGCACTTCGGAAATCAGGCTGACGATCAATGTCACCTGCTCGCCCATGTCGAACAACCCGATCGGATTCCCGGGAAGTTGGTTGATCGCCGCCATCTGGTTGATCGCCTCGGCGGACTTCGGGATCTTCATCCCGAGCACCGACAGCGTCGGGTTCAACCGCAGTTCACTCACGAAGGTCGGCAGTCGGCTTGGGGCTGGAGTGAAAGGGTCAGGGAAGCTGAGCAGGGCCTCGGCCCGTTCACTGGGCAGTCCCACCCACAACCGCGGCGAGGGTCTGAGGTACACGCGCGTGACTTCCCGCGCCGCCGCCTGTTCGTTCAACGCCGTCAACTGCTCCACCGTGGGCGATCCGCCCAGCACGACGAACGGTCCCGCCAGGAACCGGTTGTACAGCGGATGGTTCGGATCATCCGAAAGCCGTCGCGCCACGAATTTGTCCGGCAGCAGCTTCAACGCTAGCCCGAGGCTCTTGAGCTTCGGCAACACCTTCGCCGTGCTCTTCGCCAGCTTGAGCACCGCCTTCGCGCGATCCACCAGCCCTTCCGCCTCGCTCACGGTGCTCAACGCCTTCTTCACGCTGATCGCTCCCAGCACGAGGTTGATCACCCGTTGCGCCAGCAAGGCACTGTACAACTGTTCGTCGCCCACCACCGCCGGCACCGGCGTGCCCCCACGCTCCACCTGCGGCATCCCCGTCGCATCCACCGCCGACAACACCAGCGGCAACCGCCCGCTTCCATCCGCCGCGCCGCCTGGCGCATCCATCAACACATAGTAATGCCGCGCTGGATCCATCGCCGGTGCGTTCGTCCCGTTCCCCGCCTGCAGAACATCCGCCACCGGCACCGGCGTCGCCGATCGGAGGAATCCCGCCGCCAAGCTGGCGTCCTGCGCCGCCACCTGCTCGGGATTGATCAAGGCGTTGAACCGGACAAACGAGAACCGGGGCGCGACCTCGACATACCGCCGGTTGGCCCCACCAAAGGTCAGTTGGATGCCCGAGGGATCCGACACAAAATCCCGCACACCTGTGCCCGTTCCATCGATGCGCCCGACCAGCGCCGGCGAGACACCGCCCACCACCGGAAGCAACAGCTTCACCGGATCATAGAGCAGCGTGCTGCGACCCGACGCCACCGCCAGCAATCCATCCGACCGCCGTTGCACCGAACCCGCAGGGCCTTCTCCGGCCGGAAGGTCAAAGCGCTGGACCAACACCGGAGCCGAAGGCGTCGTCAGATCGATCACAGCCAAGGCTCCGTCCCCGCCACCACCGATCGACACCAGCGCGAGGTCC
>JBIKWS010000414.1:0-4358 GCA_044356195.1 Cyanophyceae cyanobacterium | reverse complement strand
GCTTCGTGGCGAACGCGCCGATGCCGGCTTGCGGCGTTTGCTGGCGGCCTTGCCTGCACGGGATCGTTTCGTGTGGGTGCTGCCGTCCGCGTTGTGCCGGGTGGGGTCGCGGATTCCGGCCTTCCGGCTTCCCGAGATCCGCTGGGAGCCGGTGGCGTCGTGGTTGCGCGTGACAGCGCCGGCGTCGGCGTTGCCGGGTCGGTTGCCGGGGTCGGTGCGATTGGCGTTGGTCGAGTCGTCGGAGGAGGCGGAGCCGACGTTGCTCGAGACGGATCTGGATTCCCTGCGGGAGTTCGTGCGCACGGCGGCTCAATTGCGGATGGCGGGGTTGCAGTTCGCGGTGTCGATGGAGGGGCGGGTGTTGGTGCGGGGACGATTGTTACCCGCGTTGCCAGGAAGACGGTGGGTGGGGCATGGGCGCGTGTGGGTGCCGACGGGCTACCGGTGGGCTCCAGCGGTTGCGGTGGGGGTTGTGGAACAGGTCCTGCGGGTGGCGGCCAACGAGAGCGTGGTGTGGGAACCGGCGCGCACCGCGGGGGACGCCGATGGATTCGTCCGGTTGACCACGGAACAGTTCGTGCCGCTCACGCCGTCGGCGGTGCGCGCGACCCTCGCGGCGCTGGAGGTTGGACGATGAGGACCGATCGCGCGGTGGCGTTGGGATACCTGCGGGCGCGGGTGGACGGACCGTGGCGCTGGGTGGATTCCGGGAGCGTGGTGGCGTGGTCGGATGGCACGACCGTGGCGTTCCGTGAAGAGATCAGGCAGGTGCTGGAATGGCTGGCACCCGGAGGCCTGCCGCCGTTCGGAGCGGTGGTGGTGCTGCTGGCGGCGTGTCGCGGGCGCGTGCCGAAGCTGGAAGACCTGCACCTCGATCTGCCGGTGGATCCGGGGCAGTTGCCGTTGCCACTGGTTCCACCGGTACTCGGGCAGGAACCCGCGCCGGATGCGGTGGCGGAGCGGGGGGTGCGGTCGCAGGCCTTGCTGGCGTTGGACCAGTTGTTGCGGGTGGCGCGGTTGCCCGGCGAGGTGAATGCCGGCCTGAAGGCCCGATGCGTCCTCGCGGAAGCGGTGTTCGAAGCGGCGGACGGCGACCGCAGCACCGAGGCGTCGCGGGTGTTGTCCGGTCTTTCGTTGCCGATGTCGGATGCCGACCTGCGGAGTCCGTCGAAGCCCGGCGGAAGGACGGCCCTGTTGCGCGAGGTCGAGATGGTGGCGCGCGGGTTGCGGGCCTACACGGCGGAGGGATTGTCGTTGCGGTTACGAACGGGCCTGGACGGGTTGCCGGTGGCGGCCGAGCCCGAGGTGCTGCGCGAGCTGCCGATGTCCGAGCGGGCGCGGCAATGGCTGGAGACGTTGGGGGACGATTCCGAACTGGGAGCGGTGGCGCGAGGAGCGAAGGACCTGATGGCAGCACTGCGGTTGCCGCGTCGGTTGACGGCTCCGGAGGATGGGGCTTCGGAGGGGGTGGCGGACCTCTCGCAGCGAGGCTCATTGGATCGTTTGCTGGTGAGCGAACTGGCTCATGATGACCTGACGCTGGCGGTGCGGGTGGCGTTGAACGAGGCGTTGTACCTCCAACGCGAACCTCCAGCCCGCGAGCCGCCCGGCGGACTCGAGGTGTTCCTCGACACGGGGGTGCGTCTGTGGGGAATCCCACGGTTGCTGGCGGCGTCGGTGGGTCTGGCGCTGATGGCCAACTCCGGTCGCCAGCAAGGGGTGCGCGTGTGGCGTGCGCGGGGAGGGGACATCGTGCCGGCGGAGTTGCTCACGCGCGAAGGCCTGACGGAACACCTCGGCTGCCTGGAGCCCAGTGTCCATCCCGGGCCGGTCCTCGCCGGGTTGGCGGACCGCGCCGAAGAAGTTCCCGGAGGGCAATGCGTGGTGGTGACGCAACGTGACGTGGTCGAAGATCCTGAATTTCGGGCGGCGTTGCTGGCGCGGGGAACTCTGGACGGGTTTCTGGCGGTGGTGGATCGGGACGGGCGCTTCGAGTTGCATCGGTTGCCGCTGCTTCCGCGGCCGCCGCTTTGCTCCGCGGACCTGGATCTGAAGGACGTTCTCGAAGGGCGCGCCAAGGCGGTTCCGTTGGTGGCCGAGGGCGGGGATCTTCCGGCCATCGTCCGCATGCATCCGTTCCCGTTCCTGTTCCCGCTTGCGGGCAGCATCACGTCGTGGTGCCACGACGAGGACGGCCGCGTGGTGGCGGTGGTTGGCAACCGACAGCTCATGCGCTACGTCGGCACCTCCAAGGGTGCCGAGGTGCATCCGGCATTGCTGGGGCCCGGGCGGACGATGTGGGTCGGCACGGCAGGGGACCGGGTATATCTGATCAAGGGGGCGACGACGCATCGGCCGGCCCGGCTCCAGAGCCTGGCGTGGTCGGAGCGGGACGAAACGACGGTGGATATTGCGCCGGGTTGCCTTCCCGAACGCGTCGTGGGCGGGCGGGTGTTCGGCGAGGTGATCCTGATCTACGGAGCGACCTTTGCCGTCGCGTTGGCCAGTGCGGATGGGCAGTTGCTGTCGACCTCGGAGGAGGGATTGCTTCCGATTCAGGGGCGGTTCTACCGGACGCGATCAGAGGTGGTGGTGGCGGCTTCGTGGGATGGCCAACGCGTGCGGATGGATCCGCTGCCGTTGCCGCCGGGGTGGTCATCGCGGGATCTGGTGACGGTCCTGTCGAGCCGCACGTGCGATGCGATCTGGCTGGTGCGGGTGGACGGCCTGATCCGGAACCTCGAGACGGGAACAGAGGTTCGGGTCCGCGGTGAAGGGTCGGTGCTTCCTGACTTTTTCAAGAACCGGGCTTCCCGGACGTCGGCGGATGGGACACGGATGATCTGGGCCACCTTGGCAGAGAGACGGGGGCCCATCCGGATGTTCGACACAGCAACGGGCGAGTTTGCCGAAGCGGGGCGGGGAGAGGTGAGGACGTTCACACTGGATCGTCCTCCGAGCCCGCCCGCGCGGACGGTTTTCCGGGTGGTGGAGGCATTGGGCGTTTCGGGTGGTTGCCTGGCGATCCGGCGTCGCGAGGGGCGCTGGCGGGTGCTGTCGATGGATGGGGTGCCGAAGTTCCGGGAGTTGGACAAGGGTGAGGTTCCTGTGCATGTGGTGGACGTGTTGGCGTCGGGGGTGGCGACCCCGTTCGGCTGTACGTTGCAACGGGTGGAATGGCCCACGGGTCACGTCGCGTGGGTGGACGGCCGCGGGTTGTTGCACCTGCGGAGTCCGCAACCTGGCAGCGCCGAGATCAGCGTGATGATGACCGACGGCGAGGCGGCGCTGTGGACGACACACGGGGGCTTGATCGGGCCGGATTTCTATTTTCGGGAACGCTTCGCCGCCGCGGTGGCCGACGTGCGTGAGGCGATGGCTGGTTTTGTTGCGACGCTATGACGATCCCAATCGAAATCCGCGAGGGAACGGCGGGACTGGAACCGCCGGCAGGGTGGTTCGTGCCCGGGTCGGACCTGACCCGGTGGTTGGAAGCGATCGTGGCGCTGGGGTTGGCGACGCCGGCGACGCGGGTGTTCGTGGTTCCCGGTGGTGTGGACGGCGGGCGGGTGGCGGGGTTGCTGGTGGTGGGCGCGGCGGTGGGTGTTACGGGCCGGGTTGCAGGGGCGCTTCCGTGCCGGTGCCTGGCAGGGCGGTTGTACCTTCCGGCGGAGGGACAGTTGTTTCCGCCGGTGACCGATGCGGAGGTTCGGGAACTGTGCCGGTTGGAGGTGGGATTCCTGCATCCGGGCGGCGTGCTGAGCGGCTTCGATGCGACCGAGGCGCTGGGGGTGTCGGACCTGCTGGAGGTACCGGAGGAGCGGTTGGAGAACTGGAACGGCGCGCGTGCCGGGGAGCCGCCGTTGCCGGGGTTGATCGGCGTGCGCCTGCTGACGCCGCCCGACCTGGGCGGGATGCTGCAGGACGCGGCGTCGGAGATTGGATCCGAACCACCGAAGGCCCTGCCGCCGTCCCCGGGCGAGCCCAAGGACAGCGCCGTGGGGAAGGGATTGCGCGGAGCCCAGGCGGCATTGGCGAAAGGCGTGGCCAAGGCGGTGTCGATGCTTCCGTCGAATGCGTCCGAGCGGACGTGGGCGAATGATCTCCAGGATTGGGCGATGTGCCAGTTGCGGCAGGTCTCGGATGACCTGGAGCAGTTGCGGAACAAGGAACTGCACCGCTTGATGCACCTGCTGGAGTCGGATCCGGAGCAGGGACTGCGGCACGCGATCCCGCTGAAGGCGTCGGATCACCGGGGCATGGCGGAGCCGGGGGCGAAGCTGGGGGAACGTTCGCCCGAGTTTGATCCGTCGCGGTTGGGGGGCGGCCCGGGCGATGGATGGGATGTGCCGGAGTCG